>NZ_DBNHWK010000064.1:0-3101 GCF_057140465.1 Gaiella sp. | reverse complement strand
CATGGGCCCGCCTGGACTCGAACCAGGGACCAACCGATTATGAGTCGGCTGCTCTGACCAGCTGAGCTACGGGCCCGACCGACCGCAGCCTAGACGGTCGGAACGTCGGCGCGCGGTCAGCCTTCGGCCTCGGCCTCCATCAGCGCGAGCCGCGTGTAGTAGTCCGCGAGCTCCTTGAGGTGCGCCCACGCGATCTTCCCGGTGAGCGCCTCGTCGTCGTCGGTGACGTTCGTCTCGGGGTCGTGCGCCCCGTGCTCGAGCTCCACCTCGAGCCCCAGTCGGAACTGCTCGACGTCGAAGGGAGCGACGTCCCACTCGATGCCGATCGACTCCCCGATACGACGGGCGTCCTCGGCCGTGAAGTGCCGACTGATCGTGGTCATCTCGTCTCCTCTCGTCGAGCAGATCCTCGCCCCAACGGGGGCACGCACGCATCGGGGTCGACGCTGATCGGGTGTCGTCTGGGCCGCAGACCGCCGCGGGCGACGCCGGCGCACGTCAGCGCAGGCCCACCGAAGTTGACACAATGTCGGCACAAGCTGACACAATGTCGGCACAAAATGGCCGCTGCACCCGATACGACGTCCTCGACTCATGCCGCCCACGGCAACGGCGCCGGGGCGATGCGGACCTTCCACCGGGAGATGAGCCTGCGGACGGCCGGAGGCCTGACCGTCACCGACATCACCGACGACGTGCGCGAAGCGGTGCGCGAGAGCGGCGTGGCGCACGGCGTCTGCTGCGTCTACTCGCCGCACACGACCTGCTCCGTGCGGGTCAACGAGTTCGAGCGGGGGTTCCTCGAGGACTTCGCCGTGCTGCTGCGGCGCCTCGTCCCGGCGGAGCACTACTACGCGCACGACGACTGGGACCGCCGGACGGAGAACATCTGCGAGGAGGACCAGGAGTTCGGCAACGGCCACTCGCACTGCATGTCGATGCTCCTCGGGCCAGCGGGCGAGTCGATCCCGGTCCGTGACGGCGAGCTGTGCCTCGGCCAGTGGCAGCGAATCCTCTTCCTCGAGCTCGACCGCGAGCGCGACCGGCGCTGGCTCGTACAGGTCGTCGGCGCCTGAGCGCCGCCGCCGCGGCGACGACGCGGGCGCATCCATCCCGGCCGCGCGCCTGAGAGGTCGAGACCGTTCACGACCCGGATCGCCGGGTTCCGTTGGCGTGCCTACTCGGGCGTGACGTACGCGGCGGTGATGCCGCCGTCGACCACGAACGTCGCCCCGGTGACGAACGACGACTCGTCGCTCGCGAGGAAGAGCGCGGCGTTCACGAGCTCGCGCGGCGTTCCGAGCCGCCCCATCGGCCAGTGCACCCGCCGGCGCTCGTACGCGTGCGGATCGGACCCGTAGATGTCGAGGAGCAGCGGCGTCTCCACCGGGCCGGGGCAGAGCGCGTTGACGCGAACCCCGCGCCGTGCGAACTCAACGCCCAGTTCCCTGCTCATCGCCAGCACCGCGCCCTTCGACGCCGTGTAGGAGATCTGCGAGGTGGCGGCGCCGAGGAGGGCGACGAACGACGCGACGTTGATCACCGAGCCACCGCCGCGTGCGAGCAGGTGCGGGATGCCGTGCTTGCAGCAGAGGAACACGCCCTTCGTGTTGACGTCCTGGACGCGCTGCCACGCCTCCGTCGACGTCTCGAGCACCGAGGCGTCGGCGGCGGGCGAGATCCCCGCGTTGTTGTAGAGGACGTCGATGCCGCCGAAGCGCTCGGCCGTCGCCGCCATCATCGCGCGGACGGCGCCCTCGTCGGCGACGTCGAGCTCGTAGGCGAAGGCTGATCCGTCACGACACATCGCCACCGTCTGCTCCGCCGCGGCGCCGTCGAGGTCGGCGATGCAGACCAGCGCGCCTTCCTCCGTGAAGACGACGGCCGCCTCCCGCCCCATGCCGCCGCCGGCGCCGGTGATCACACAGACCTTTCCGTGCAGCCGCCCGGCCACCTCAGCCCCTCGCGGGCATCGACGCGAGGCCCGCGACGTCCGTGCTCAGGACGTCGCCCCGGCGGGCGCCTGCACGCCCGGAGGGAGCGGGACCTGCGCCCCGCCCTTCGTCCAGCCGAACCCCGTCCCGGCGGTGTTCCGCCTCAGGCACGAGCCCGCCTTCATCTTCTTCGTCCGCTTGTTGTACGTCGCCACGCACAGGTACCCGCGGACGCCCGTGATCGTCACCTTCGGCTTCCGATAGCGGAGCCTCCCGATCTTCGTGACGAGCTTCTTGGCCGTCGGGCACGTCACCCCGTTCGCGTAGACGAGGTACCCCGCCTTCGTCTTGCCGCAGGTGACGACGCCCGGCGCTGCGCCGCTCGGGGCGACCTCCCATGCGGCGGCAGCGGCGGCGAAGGCGACCGCGCTCACGGCCAGTGCTGTCGTCGTGCGCATCGAGGACGTCTGCTCCAGGGTCGATTGTCGCCGATCCGGGCCTCTCCCGCATCCTCAGCGGCAGCGACCCGGGGCCGGCCCCGGCACCGCAGCCGACGTGATCGCCGGGACCGGCGAGCCCGCGACTACGTCGGGGCGCGGCCGCGATCGCCTCGGTAGCTTCGCGCCTCGTCCACGAGGGCCGCGAAGAGCCGTGTGTCCTCACCCGCCTCTGGGTGCCAGAGCACACCGAGCGCGAACCGCTTGCTCGGGTCCTCGATGCCTTCGAGCGTGCCGTCGGCCGCCCACGCGGTCTCGACGAGGTCGGCGCCGACGCGCCCCACCCCCTGATGGTGGTGCGACTTCACGTCGTGACGCGCGCCGAGGATCTCCGCGAGCCTCGTTCCCGCTGCGACCTCGACGGGGTGCTCGGAGAACACGCCGGGCGCCTCCTTGTGCCCCTCGTGGCCGATCGCGTCCGGGAGATGCTGAACGAGGTCGCCGCCCCGCAGGACGTTGAGCAGCTGGAAGCCGCGGCAAATGGCCAACACGGGCATGTCCCGCTCGAGCGCGCCGGCCAGCAACGCCAGCTCCCCTGCGTCGCGGCCGACCTGCGGCTCGTCCGTCGTGTGATGCGCCAGTGCGCCGTAGGCGGCGGGGTCGACGTCGACACCACCCGAGAGGACGAGCCCGTCGACGGCGTCGAGCGTCTCCTCGACCGCCCCGGTGC
>NZ_DBNHWK010000063.1:0-44660 GCF_057140465.1 Gaiella sp. | reverse complement strand
TCTTCGCGATCGTGAACTTCGTGTTCGCGCTGTTCTGGCTCGCGCTCGACGAGCGCGCCAGCGGGGGCGTCTTCCTCGGCGTCCTCGCGCTCGCGACCGCGATCATCGGCCAGTTCTGGCTGCAGGGGGCGGTCGTGTTCGCCGTCGAGGACGCGCGCGACGGCGTGTTCGACGCGAGCACGAGGGAGATCTTCGGGAGGGTGATGCCGCTCCTCGGCACGCTCGTCGTCGCCGGGCTCCTCGCGGGCCTCGGGGTCGGGGTCGGGCTGTTCCTGCTCATCGTCCCCGGGCTCTTCCTGCTCACGATCTGGTCGATGGTCGCCCCGGTGATCGTCCTCGAGCGCAGCGACGTGCTCGGCGCGTTCGGACGGTCACGCGCGCTCGTCCGCGGCAGCGGCCTCCGGGTGTTCGGCCTGATCCTCGTGACGATCGTCCTCACCACGATCGCCGGCAACATCCTGCGCGCCGTGTTCTCGTTCCTCCCGCTCTTCCTCGAGATCTCGGTCGGCTCGACGGTGGCCTCCGCCGTCGTGGCGCCGTTCAGCGCGATCGCCTTGACGGTCGCGTACTTCATGCTCCGCGAGCGCGAGGAGCCGGTACCCGAGGACGTGACCGCCGCGGCGACGGAGGCCGAGCCGGCGGTCGTCGTCGGCGCCGAGGTCGCCGAGCCGCCCGTCGAGGCCGGCGAGGCGGAGCCGGCACCCGACACCGAGTACGTCTGTCCGCGCTGCGGGGCGACCGTGGCCCGCGAGGCGACGGCGTGCCCGCACTGCGGCCAGGACTTCGACCTCGGCGGTGACGAGGAGCCGAAGGGCTCGTGAGCCCGGACGACGAGGGCGAGCCGGGGACCGCCGAGACCGTCGCGGCCGCCGTCCGCGAGACGCGGATGACGCCGTCGGAGGCCGTGGCGGAGATGCGGATCCGCCTGCCGGACAGGGGGAACCGTGAGCTGCGCCGGGTGCTCGAGCGCGCGAACGCCGACGCGGAGCTCAAGGCGTGGTGGCACGTCGCGAACGTCAACGCCAGCGCACGCCTCGGGATCAACGACCACTCGTGGGTGCACGTCCAGATCGTGGCGAACCTCGCCCTCAAGCTCCTTCGCGAGCTCGTCAAGCACGGCGTCGAGCCGTCGCTCGTGCGCGACTACCGCCTCCGCGCCGGCGACGCCGAGGTGGTCGTGGTGCTCGCCGCCCTCACGCACTGCGTCGGGATGTCGATCCATCGCAAGGGGCACGAGGACTGGAGCCTGTTCCTCGCCGAGCCGAAGCTGCGGGAGCTCCTCGACGGCGTCTACGAGGAGCCCGACCGGACGGTGGTCGTGTCCGAGGTGCTGCAGGCGATCACGAGTCACCGCTCCGACGGCGAGCCGCTGTCGATCGAGGCGGGCATCCTCCGCGTCGCGGACGCGCTCGACATGGCGAAGGGCCGCTCGCGCATCCCGTTCGAGCGCGGGCGCGTCTCGATGCACTCGCTGTCGGCGGCCGCGATCGAGGAGGTGCGGATCGTCGACGGCGTCGACAAGCCCGTGCGCGTCGAGGTGCTGATGAACAACTCGTCGGGGATCTTCCAGGTGGACAGCCTGCTCCGGGCAAAGCTCCTCGGCTCGGGCCTCGAACGGCACGTCGAGGTCGTCGCGCGGATCGACACCGAGAGCGAGAAGAAGCTCGTGCCCGAGTACCGCCTCGAGTTCTGAGCGGCGCTGCGCGCCGGCGCACGACGCGCGGTCGTCTAAGATGGCTCGGCCCGTTGCGGGGTCGTCTAACGGTAGGACGCCGGATTCTGGCTCCGGAAGTTGGGGTTCGAATCCCTGCCCCGCAGCCTCGCGAGCGCCCCCGAGAGGGGCGCTCGTCGTTGTTCTGGGCGACAACGATCGTGACAGCGCTGGCAAAGGATTTGTAAGGAAGTGCCCCGTCCCATGTGCGGCGTCCGCTCGATCGGCTACGGTCCGTCGAGCGAGTGACACGACCGGCTCCGTTCAGGAGAGCCGCGCCTCTGTCCCCGACCAGGAGGTCACGTTCTGAGAGCCCTTGGGTTCGTCGTCTGCACGTGTGCGCTGGTCGCCGTGTCCGCGGCCGCCGCCCAACCGACCGTGCAGACGCTCGGCGGGAAGCGGGAGCACCGGGTCGAGGCCCTGCGCCAGGAACGGCAGGTGACGCGCTCGGCCGCGCGGCACGACTGGCACGTCCACGCCCGACGGCTCGCGTCGGCTGCGCCACGGCATCTCGTGCTCCACCGGTCGAGCACGCGTGCGACCGCACGGCTCGCGATCGTGGTCTCGATGAAGCTGCGGCGCCTGCACGCCCGCGAGTCGCACCGAGCGACGCGCCGAGCGGTCGCGCTGCGGAGCGCGCCGCCGAGGAAGGCGATCTGCGCGGTCTTCGGTGCCCGGCACTGCCGGGACGCGATCGCGGTCGCGCACTGCGAGTCGCGGCTCACGACGACGGCGCGCAACGGGCAGTACCTCGGTCTCTTCCAGATGGGATCGACCGCCCGCCGGACGTACGGGCACGGCACGAGCCCGTACGCGCAGGCGAAGGCTGCCCGTGCGTACTTCGTGGCCTCCGGTCGGGACTGGAGCCCGTGGTCGTGCAAGCCGTGACGGACGCCGGGCCGGGCCGAAATCCTCCGCAAACAGCGACGCGCGGCCACCTCCCGGGGTTTCCACGGGTCGCGTGACGTGCTAGGAGTCTCGGGGTGCCCTGGCTCCGACGGACGCGTGACCGGCTTCGGCCTCTCGACGAGGCGGCGGCCTACGCCCGCTGCCACGGCGACCGGGACGAGTCCGTCCGCATCGTGAAGCTCCCGCCGCGGCGGGCGCGATACGACCTCCTCGCGACGGGGGAGGAGATCCGGCGGCACTTCGAGGAGCGCATCGACTCCCGCGAGGGCGACCAGCTCCCGGCGCCGCTCTCTCCGTGAGCCGGCCGGCCGGCCTTCCTCACGGGCATCGGACGGCGAGGCCCGGAGAGGCGCTGCGGGACGCCCGGGCACCGCACCGCCGGCTCGCGGCCGTCAGCGCCTGACGAGGTACTCGCGGAGAGGCTTCTTCGCGATCTCCGGGACCGTCGCGCCCGGGGCCGGGTAGCCGGTCGGGATCACGACGACTGCGCGCTCGTTGTCGGGACGCTCGAGGACGTCGCGCAGGAACCCCATCGGGCTCGGAGTGTGGGTCAGCGTCGCGAGCCCCGCCTCGTGGAGCGCCTGGAGCAGGAACCCGACGGCGATCCCGACCGACTCCCGGACGTAGTAGTGCTTGATCCTCGTGCCGTCCGCGCGGAGCCCGTAGGCCTGCTCGAACACGACGATCACGACGGGGGCGTCCTCGAGGTGCGGCTTCTCCGCGTCGGTGCCGAGCGGCTCGAGCGCGAGGAGCCATTCGTCCGACATCCGGCCGTCGTAGTTCCGTCGCTCTTCCTCCTCGGCGGCCGCGCGGATCCGGCGCTTGAGCACCGGGTCGGTGACCGCCACGAACGTCCAGGGCTGCATGTTCGCCCCCGACGGCGCCGTGCCGGCGGCCGCCACGGCCGCCTCGACGACCGCCCAGGGCACCGGCTCGGGCGAGAACGCGCGCACCGAGCGTCGACGCCGCATCCGCTCGAGATTCGCGGCGGCGCGCCGTCGCATCTCGTCCTCCGGCAGGCGCTCGAACTCGAGGGGGACGCGGGGCGCAGCCACGCGCCCACCCTACAACCGGCGCCAAGTGCCTCCGCTACAATCCGGCCGCGCAACGGCCCATTCGTCTAGCGGCCTAGGACACCGCCCTCTCACGGCGGCGGCACGGGTTCGAATCCCGTATGGGCCTTCGGGCTGCACATCCCGGACGTACCGCAAACCCCGTTCCCGCGCGGGGTTTGCGCGTCTGTGCAGGGAAATCGTCGCCGTCGCATCTCGGGCCATGCGTGACGGGAGTGTCCGGCTCCGCGCGCAGCGACCTCTCTCCCGATCGACGGCGATGAGATGCCGCGGGGCCCTCAGGCGGGGACAGCTTGGTGCTCGTACTCGGCAGCGACCTCCTCGAACAACTCGAACTCGCTATCGACCTCATCACCGGTGACTGCCCAGATCACGCTGAACTTCGGATGATCGAGGCGCGCCCGCATCTGCAGCCGATTCAAGGCATCGCGCATCTGCAAGGTCGCGAGCTTGTCGGGCTCGCCGTAGATGAGCGTGAAACCGTCGAGCTCTCCACCGTGCGGGGCGAGGAGCACGGTTTGAAAGTCCTCGATCTCCCCTTCCGCCTTCAGCTGGTTGAGAACCTCGATGCTCTCCGCGTAGGTCGTGCGCGCAAAGCGTTCGCGGCCCGGGTACGTTCCCCCCCAGCCCAAGAACAACGCGGTGTTGGCCATCGTCCTACCTCCTCCTCCCTCTCGTGGCTCGAACAGGGCCGACATCCTGCGAGGCGAAACGTGTGTTCGACCGGGAGTCTCCCTCCGCGACCACACTGCGACATCGGGGGAAACCCTGATGCTCTCTCGCGTGGTGTCGCGGCGGAGCACCGCCTCACCGGCTACCCGGTCTCACACTCCTTCGGTCGGGCCGGGAGTCGCGCTAACCGCCGTACCCTGAGACACCGGCGGCGCCGGGCCAGTAGGCCGGACCCCATGCTCTTTCGCTCGGATGGATAGCCATTGGACTTGACGGGAAGGAGGGATACGGCGGTCTGAATGTTCCCGTGTAGTTCTCCCCGCGGACCGTGACCGTCTGACCGGGCTCGAAGTCCCAGTGGCGCAGGATCTGTCCGTCCTGGAACTGGAACACGCTCACGAGAGTGCCTTTCTCGCCGCCGCCGGTCCTGTAGCGCACGAACGTCGTCGCGTAGTCACCCTCTGTCGTGACCGGGGCGATTCGCTCGACCGTGAAGCTGAGGCTCTTCGCAGTGAGGACGTTGGCGACGAGCTCGTCCATGCCGCTGACGGTCGCGCCCCAGGCAGTGACGAGGACGGCATCGCCGGCGTAGAGCGATCGGATCGCGTCGAGGTCCCCGGCCGACCATGCGGTCGTGACGTCGTCGATCGTCGCTGCCGCGTCGTACTCGGGCCCCGTGTAGCGGTCGACGATCACCCAGGCGCCGAGCGCGACGAGGGCCGCCGCGAGCACGCCCACCACGACCCAGAGAGCCGTCGTGAGATGGCGATGCACAGGCGGGACGGTCCCGACCTCCGGGGTGTGCAGCGTGGTCGACATCGATACCACCTCCCTTCGGGGCAAACGTTCCACGCCTGTGGGCCGCCGGCATCGGGGAAGTCACCTAATTAATATTTCACGAAAATTAACAACACATATTTACGACCGACCACACGGTTGGAGGTCGCAGGCGCGACGAGGACGAGGCTGCAGACGATGCAACCTGGCGGACGCTCGCGCGCATCGCGGAGAGCGGAGCTCGCCGGCGACGAGAACGGGTGAGCCTCCCGACGCCACATCCGACCACGCCGCCGGGGGTGAGCCTCTGCAGGAGTGATCGCCGCAGGAGTCAGCCGCTCGACCAGGCCCACCGTCCACGAACGTCGTTCGGGAGGCGCTGCGCCCTCTCCGGCCCGGGGCGACCTCGACCACCGACCTCGGCGACCCCTGACCGATCCCAGAGGACGGCGATGGGGCCGCGCACGGGCAGAGGAGCCCAGTCCGCGTGCGACCGCCTGCATGCCGCGGCTGGACGCCGTCAGACGACGACCACGGGCGTCCCGACGTCGACGAGCCGGTAGACGCGCTCGGCCTCCCCGCGAGGGAGGCGCACGCAGCCGTGCGAGGCCGGGTACGCCGGCACGATCGGGTACTCGTGCATCGCGATGCCGCCGTCGAAGTACGCCGCATACGGCATCCACACCTGGAACGGCACCGACCACGACAGGCGCTCCTTGCGGTACACGCGGAAGGTGCCCGCCGGTGTCCGGCCGAAGGCCCCCGTTGACGTGTGCACGGCACGGATCACCTCCCGCCCGCGGGCGACGAGGAGGACGCCGCGGTCGCGATGGATCTCGATGCGGAGCCTGTCCGCACGGGTCGACGGTACGGGCCGGCGTGCGTCGAGCAGAGCCACCTGCGTCTGTCCGGTGAAGGTTCCCGTCCGCACCAGCCCCTCCCACCCCTGGAAGGCGAGGAGTGCGTGGGCGGTCTCGTCGTCGAGCCGTCCCGTGACGGCGGCGCGGTCGAGGTAGCCGAGCGTCCACAGCCGGAGCTGGAGGCCGCGCACCGTGTACCGGTACGCCTGCTCGCCGGATCGCGGGCGCCACGGCGCGGGCGGCGCACCGACCCGGACCGTCGTCGCCAGACGGCCCTCCGCGGCGACGGCGACGTACCGGTGCTCGGCGAGCGGTGCAAGCGTCGCCGTCAGCTGCCGCAGCCGTGTCTCGATCGTCGCCGACGTCGCCTGCTCGAAGAACGACCGCGAGAGGCTGACCGCCCAGGTCCCGTCCCGTGCGCGGAGGGCCCGTAGCCGAGATCCCTCGCCGATCGCCGTGCGCAGGCCCAGGGCACGCTCGGTGGGCGACGGCCCCCGCAGCAGCTCGCGGAGCGCGAACCGCGCCGGGGGGACACCGACCGGGACCGTCCGCTCCACGCGCACCAGCCTCGTGTCACGGACGAAGACGACCTCGACCGTCCTCGGGAGCGGCGCCGCCGACTCCGACGCGATGCCGAAGGCGACGCTCACGAGGATCAGGATCGCGAGGCGGGGCACCATCCCTGGACGCACGACTTCGCCCTCCACCGGCCAACGCCTGCGTCACTGGCCCGGCCGACCAGCGCGTCGTTCCCTCGTCGGCGCGGCCGCGACGCCGCGCACCTCTCGCCTACCAGCGCAGCAGCGCGCACACTCCGCCGAGCTCGTCGAGCAGCGGCCGCACCTCGTCGCGGGCGTGCTCGACACGACCACCCTGGTGCACGACCCAGTCGGCGACGTCCTGGATCAGCGGCTGCGTCGTATCGCCGACGAGGACGTCGACACGCCCTTCGGCCGCCGTCGTCCTGCAGTCGTCGGCCCCGAGCGCACCCCTCCCTCCCGCGAGCGCCTCGTCACGGATGTGCTCCACGAGCGCACGCTGCCGCTCCGCGAGGACCCGCTCGATCTCGGGCCGCACGGCCTCGGCCAGGTCGGTCGGTGACAGCCACTGGGCACCGTGACCGGTTTCGACGACGGGCACCAGGTCACCGACCACCTCTCCGATGTCCGCCGCCAGTCGATGATCGCCCAGCACGACGATCGCCTGCCACTGCCGACGGTCGGCGACCCCGCGGATCTCGTCGGCCGCAGCCCGCACGAACGCATGCCGATGGCGCTCGACCTTGCGGTCGTGGAGGTCGCGCTGACGGCCGCTCCTGGCGCCCGATCCGCTGCTCCCGACCGAGCCCCGGGGATGGCTGGCCGTCGGCCCACGTAGCTCCTTCGCGTCCGGGAGCGGCGGGAAGTCGAGCACGAGCACGTCCTCTGTCCGCCCGGACACCCACTCCGCGACGCGCATCCCCTCTCCCGAGAGCACGACGACCCCGGCGAGCGGGGTCTCCTTCGTCGTTGCCACGATCCCGTCCATGCGACGCTCCTTTCTCCCCCGTAGGGTCGACCACCTGGGCAGGTCCCGCATCAGCAGCGCGCGCGCACCGGGTTCGGAGAACTACGGCTTGTGCGTCCGGGTCGGCGCTGTCGGCGGGCCTAGCCCACCGGTCGCCCGGCGCCCTGTCGCCCGAACACCCCGTACATGATCGCGCCGACGACGGGGACGACCAGGATCAGGATCACGTACGCGGAGACCTGCGCACGGGTCAGCTCCCCGCGCCGGCGGAGCACGTCCACCAGTGCGATCAAGGCCGCGGCGACCACGATCGCCCCGACGACGCCTCCGCCGATCCACCACCACATACCCGCTCTATCCTCCCCGCGCCGAGCCGCCGCCGCAAGTCAGGGTCGGTCGAGGAGCCGCAGGACGAGCTCGGCGACGCAGATCGGCCGGTCGCCTCCCTCCCGCTCCACGGTGGCGACGAGCACCGCCTGCTCCCCTCCCGCCACCGGCTCGACGGACTCGACGACGAATCGCGCCCTGATCCGGCTCCCGGCGGGGACCGGCGACGGGAAGCGGACGCGGTTCACGCCGTAGTTGATCGCCGTGCGGTCGCCGAGCGGCACGACGCCGTACAGGAGCGGGACGCAGAGCGACAACGTGAGGAACCCGTGGGCGACCGTCGTGTGGAACGGGCTCTCGCGCGCAGCGCGCTCGGGATCGACGTGGATCCACTGCCGGTCGTCCGTCGCCTGGGCGAACGCGTCGATGCGCCCCTGGCTCACCTCGAGCCACGGTGACGGCCCGAGCTCGACGCCGACGAGGTCGCGCAACGGGGTCGCGTCGCTCATTCCGCGAGCTCGACTCCGCGGCCCAGCCGGGCGAGCGCCGTCTCCTTGCCGACGAGCTCGAGGCTCTCGTACAGGCCCGGCGAGACGCGCGATCCCGTGACCGCGACCCGGATCGGGAGGTACACCCGGCGCGGCTTCTCGCCGAGCGCGTCGCACAGCCCCTTGAGCGCGACCTCGATCCCGGCCGCCTCCCACGGCTCGACCGGCCCGAGGGCGTCGGCGGCCGCCTCGAGCGTGCGCGCGTCGAGCAGCGACGGGTCGGGATGCACGTCGCCGAACAGGAAGCCGACGAAGGGCGGGAGCTCGTCCAGCCGGCCGATCTTCTCCTGCACCGCGGGCGCGGCCGCACGGAGTCGCTCCTCGTCCCAGTCGAGCCCCTGCTCCCGCACGTACGTGACGAGAGCGTCCCCGTAGGCGTCCGGCGCCATGGCGCGGAGGTAGACGCCGTTCATCCAGTCGAGCTTCGCGTAGTCGAACGTGGCCGGGCTGCGACCGACCCGGTCGAGGCCGAAGCGCTCGATCAGCTCCTCCTGCGACATGATCGTGGTCTCGCCGTCGGGGGCCCAGCCGAGCAGGGCGAGGAAGTTCATCAGCGCCGGCGCCACGTACCCGGCCGCGCGGAACTCGTCGATGGAGACCGCGCCGTGCCGCTTCGAGAGCTTGCGCCCGTCCTCGCCGAAGACGTTCGGGACGTGCGCGTAGACGGGAGGCTCGGCGCCGAGCGCCCCGAGCACGACGAGTTGCTTCGGCGTGTTCGAGACGTGGTCGTCGCCGCGGATCACGTGGGTGATGCCGTCGAGCCAGTCGTCGACGGGCGACGCGAAGTTGTAGACCGGTCGCCCGTCGGAGCGCAGGATCACCATGTCCTCGAGCTCCGCCGCGTCGAACTCGATGCGCCCCTTCACCGCATCGTCCCAGGCGATCACGCCCTCGGTCGGCATGCGCAGCCGGATCGCGCCCTCGTCCTCGTATGCGGTGCCTTCGCGGACGAGCCTGGCCGCCTCCTCTCCGCACCGCTGCATGCGGTCGAGCTGGAAGCGCGTCTCGCCGTCCCACGCGATACCGAGCCACGACAGGGAGCGCTCGATCTGCGCCACCGACTCCTCCACCTCCCTGCTCGTGTCCGTGTTCTCGATCCGGAGCAGGCAGTCGCCTCCGCGCCCGCGTGCGAACAGCCAGTTGAACAAGAACGTCCTCACGCCCCCGATGTGGAGGAGACCGGTCGGGCTCGGAGCCATGCGGACACGAACGCTCATCGCGCGAGTAGCCTAGCCGCGTGCTCTACGGCGCCCACGTCTCGTCCTCCGGCGGCATCTCGAAGGCGATCGACCGAGCGGAGGAGCTCGGCTGCGACGCCGTGCAGGTGTTCACGCAGAGCCCGCGGATGTGGCGGCCCACCGCGCACGCCCCCGAGGAGACGTCGCGGTTCCGCGCGCGGCGCGAGGAGGCCGGCATCGGGTCGGTGGTCTGCCATGCGCTGTACCTCGTGAACCTCGCCAGTCCCGATCCCGACATCCACCGGAAGTCGGTGGCCGCCCTCGGGGCGACGATGCAGTCCGCCTCCGCGATCGAGGCCGACGCCGTGGTCTTCCACCTCGGATCGCATCTCGGCGCGGGGCTCGACGAGGCGCTCACACGGATCGTTCCCCCCCTCCGCGGGCTCCTCGACCTGACCGACGAGCGCCTGTGGCTCTGCCTGGAGAACTGCGCCGGCGCCGGCGGGACGATCGGGCGCTCGACCGACGAGCTGGCCGCCGTGGTGGAGGCGCTGGAACGGCACGAGCGACTCGGCATCTGCCTCGACTCGTGCCACTGGTGGGCGAGCGGCGTCGACGTCACCGACCAGGCGACCCTCGACGAGGCCGTCGCCGAGCTCGACCGTCTCGTCGGGCTCGAGCGCCTCCGCTGCCTCCACGTGAACGATGCGGCGTCGGCACTCGGGTCGAACCTCGACCGGCACGCCTCGGTGGGCGAGGGCGTGATGGGCCGCGGGCTGGGCACGTTCCTTGCGCATCCGGCCTTCCAGGGCCTGCCCGCGATCCTCGAGACGCCCGGCCCCGAGGGACGGGGGCCGGACGCGGCCGAGGTGCGCCGGCTGCGCGACCTGCATCGGAACGGGGTGCGGAACGCGCGCCGCCGCGCCGCCCGCCGGACCGGTCGATCGACGGCCTAGCGGTCGACGAGCGTCGCGACGACCCGGAAGCTCGGCCGCGCGGCGGGCAGCTCGAAGAACTCCGGGTTGCGGCAGCCGATCTCGTCCTCACGGTGCTCGTAGCACGACGAGACGTCCGCGGGGCACATCGGCAGCGGCGCCCTCCTCGCCTTGACGGCGCCGAACCCTCCCCGCCGGCGCTCCGCCGCCCGGAGCAGGTCGAGATCGATCTCGACGTCGAAGACCTTCTGCATGCATCCCATGAAGGTGTGGCCCCACGCCTCGTACGCGTAGACGAACGGACAGGAGCGCTCGACGCACGCGCCCGGGTACACGACCTTGTCGCAGTGCACCTCGCAGCGGCGGCACTCGATCTCGTCCTGCGGGCGGAGGGGGAGTTCGGCAGGGGCGCTGAGGCGTTCGCTCACGCTGAGGATCGTGGCAGCCGCGGAACGCGCCGCGCAAGACTTGACAGCGACGCCGCGACGGGCTAGCGCTCTTGTGACGGCAGCGCACAAGACACGCCGCCAGGCGCTTCACCCATCCTGCATCCAGGCGTCGACGATGCGCACGACGTCCCCAGTCGCGGTCGCGCGGGCCGTCGGCTCGGGGCCCTCTCCGTCGTCGACCGCGTACCAGCAGGCCTGGATCGTGCGCATCCCGACGGCCGTCGCGCCGCCGACGTCCTCGCGCAGGCGGTCGCCGACGTGCACCGCCTGGCGAGCCGGAACGTCGAGCGCGGAGAGCGCATGTTCGAAGAGCGCCGGGTGCGGCTTTCGCAGGCCGACCTCCGCGGAGAGCGCGACGGCATCGAGCCGCTGCAGCACCCCGAGCTCGCCGAACGTCTCCCGGAGCAGGTCGGGGGGGTCGAACAGGTTCGACACGAGCCCGACGCGAAGGCCGCGCGCACGGACCTCGTCGAGCATGGCCAGCACCTCCTCCTCGAGCGGATGCGCGACCCGCCAGACCGCGTGCTCGGCCGCCACGAACCGGCGTGCCGCGTCGGCGTCCCCCCCGAGGCCGAGATCGGCGAGCACGGCTCCGACGAGCGCCGCGTAGTCGACCTCGTCGTCGCGCTGCGCGAGCAGCGGCGCGAGCACGGCGTCCGCGTACCGTTCGGTGAAGTCGTCGCAGCGGGCCGGTGCCTCGCCGCCCACGGCCTCCAGGCCGCGGCGATGCCCCTCGGCCAGGAGCTCCGGGTCGAGACCGGAGCGCACGAGCGTGTTGCCCCAGTCGAAGAGGATCGCCCGCAGCATGCTGGGTAGGGTACGTCGCCCGTGGTGAGACGCCTTCTCTTCCTGTCGCTCGCGCTCGCGCCGTTCAGCATCGCCCTCCACTACCTCGTCCATCCCGATGCGACGGTCGAGTTCGTCCTCGCCGCGATCGCCCTCGTTCCCCTCGCGTGGCTGATCGGCGAGGCCACGGAGCACGCCGCCGAGCACACGGGGCCCGGCATCGGCGGGTTCCTGAACGCCACGTTCGGCAACGCGCCCGAGCTGATCATCGCGTTGATCGCCGTCAACGAGGGGCTGACCGAGGTCGTCCGCGGGTCGCTCACCGGGTCGGTCGTCGGGAACCTGCTGCTCGTGCTCGGCGCGTCGCTGCTCGCGGGGCCCCGCGGCGCGCTCGACCGGTGGTCGAGCTTCGTGTCGTTCGCCACGATCGGCTTCGCGCTCCTGCTCTTCCTCGTCCCCTCGATCCCCGCCTGGAGCGGTGACCCCGATCGCGACCTCGTCGTCTGGCTCTCCCTCCCCGTCGCGATCGTGCTCCTGCTCGTGTACCTCGTGGTCACCGTCTACTCGCTGCGCCGCCACCGCTCGCTCCACATCGCGACGGACGCCGAGATCACCGCCTGGTCGCTGCGCGCGGCGCTCGCCGCACTGGCCGTCGCGACGATCGTGACCGCACTCGTGGCCGAGATCCTCGTCGGCTCGCTCGAGGAGTTCGCCGACACGGCGGGCCTCACGGACTTCTTCGTCGCCGCCGTGATCGTCGCGATCGTCGGCAACGCCGCCGAGCACGGCGGCGCCGTCGTCGTCGCGTACCGGGGCAAGATCAAGCTCGCGGCCGAGATCGCACTCGCGTCGGCCGCCCAGGTCGCGGTGTTCCTGATCCCGGCCGTCGTGCTGCTCTCGCTGCTCATCGACCCCCTCGCACTCGGCTTCCGCGTCGTCGAGATCGTCGCGCTCGCGGGTGCGCTCGGCGTGACGGCCGTCACGCTGCGGGGCGGGCACGCGTCGAAGCTGCGCGGCGGGGTCCTCGTGTCCGCGTACGTCCTCGTCGTCGTGCTCTTCTACCTCGCCGGCGACCGACCGCTGTAGCCGTCAGCCGAACGTCTGCGGCAGCCGCGTCAGCGGGTACGTGGCGAGCAGGAGCCTCGTGACGGTGCCGTCCGCGTCGCGGACGACCTCCAGGCGCTCACCGCGCTCGTACCCCTCGACGACCCGCCAGCGGTCGGGCCCCTCCTGCTCGAGGTACGCGACGTCGCGCCCGATCGGCACGCCGACGACCCGGACCTGGAGCCGACCTCCGAGGTAGGAGACGACCGCCTCGTGCCCCTCGGCCCACCAGCTGCCGAGGAGCTGGCCGACGTCTGCGGGCACGACGTCGGGGCGCCACGGAGCCGGAGCCCGCGCGTGCGCGTCGAGCACCGTCTCGGCGAGGCGAAGGCACAGCTCGTCGAGCTTCGGCCCCGCCCCGGAGTTCGTGAGGACGACCGCCCCGGTGCGTTCGCCCCGGTGGACGCCGAGGAACGCGAGAAAGCCCGGCATCGCACCGCCGTGCCCGGCGAACACGCGGTCGCCGCGCCGCACGAGCGCGAAGCCGAGCCCCCAGCCCACCGTCCAGCGGTCCTGGTCGATCACCGTGTGCACCGTCGTCATCTCGTCGAGCACGGGCTTCCCGAGGACGTCGTCGTGCCCCTCGGCGACGAACGTCCCGTACCGGGCGAGGTCGCCGACCGTGCTCCACAGCTGCCCCATGGCGGCGGGCGGATCGGGGATCTCGACGTCGCGCTCGCGCTCGACCGCATCCGCCCACGGGGAGACGAGGTACCCGGCCGCCCTCGGCCCGGTGGGGACGAGCCGGGTCGAGGAGAGCCCGAGCGGCTCGAGCACGCGGGCGGCCAGGACGTCCGCGAACGACAGCCCCGTGCGCCGCACGACGAGCTCGCCGAGCAGCGAGTACACGAGGTTCGAGTAGTGGAAGCGCTCGTGCGCCCGCAGCACCTGCTCCGCGTCCTCGAGCCGTGCCAGCACCTCCTCCCTGCCCGGCATCACGAGCGTCTCCCAGATGTTCCCGGGGATCTCGCGCTGGATCCCCGTCAGGTGGGCGAGCGCCTGGCGAACCGTCGGGCCGGGCGGCGCCTCGGGAACGTACGACCGCAACGCAGCGTCGAGGTCGACGAGCCCTTCCTCCCGCAGCTGGAGGACGCAGACGGCGGTGAAGGTCTTCGTGATCGAGCCGATCCGGAACGCATGGTCGACCGTCGCCGGTGCGCCGGCCTCGACGTCCGCGACCCCGAGCGCGCGCTGCCAGAGGACCTCGCCGTCCCGGAAGGCGGCGGCAGCGACCGCCGGCATCCGCTGCGCTGCCTGGGCGGTCGCGAGCAGGTCGTCGAGCGCTCTCGTGAGCGCCTCAGGCGCGGCCATGGCCCTCGAGCGCCTGGGGCACGAGCGTCGCGGCGCGGTCGACGTCGTCGTCGCCGACGTCGAGGTGGGTGACGGCACGCACGACGGTCGGGTGGATCGTGGTCGAGAGCCCGACCCCGGCCTCGCGGAGCAGTGCCAGCGCCTCGTTCACGCCGAGCCCGAGCCCGCCGACGTCGAGCTGCACGAAGTTCGTCTCCACCTGGGCGGGATCGACCGGGAGCCCCGCGTCGACCCAGGCGTCCGCGAGCCGGCGCGCCCGCGCGTGATCGTCGGCGAGCCGCTCGACGTGGTTGTCGAGGGCGTAGGTGCCGGCGGCTGCGACGATGCCGGCCTGGCGCATCGCGCCGCCGAACAGGTGCTTCTCCCGCCACGCGCGCTCGATCGCGTCGCCGCGCCCGGCGAGGATCGCCCCCAGCGGGCACCCGAGCCCCTTCGAGAGGCAGAGCGTGACCGTGTCGAAGCGCCCCGCGATCGCGGCCGGCGCGACGCCCTGCGCGACCGCTGCGTTGAGGAGCCGCGCGCCGTCGAGATGCGTCGCGAGCCCGAGCGCGCGCGCCGCCCCGATCACCGCCTCGAGCTCGTCGAGCGGCCAGCAGCGCCCGCCGGAGGAGTTGTGCGTGTCCTCGAGTGCGAGCACCGCCGCACGCTGATCGGCGACCTTCGTGCTCGGCGCCGCCGCCGCCTCGAGCTGCTCGACGGTGATCCGGCCCGCGACCCCCGGGATCGCGTGCACCAGCAGCCCGGCGTGCGCGGCGGCGCCGCCGTACTCGTAGATCACGACGTGGGCGTCGCGCTCCGCGAGCAGCATGTCCCCGGGACGCCCGTGGAGCTTGAGGGCGATCTGGTTCGCCATCGTCGCGGTCGGCAGGAACACGGCCGCCTCCTGCCCCAGCAGCGCGGCGGCGCGCTCCTGGAGCTCGTTCACCGACGGGTCCTCCCGCTTCTGCTCGTCGCCGACCGCGGCCTCGGCGATCGCGGCCCGCATGCCGGGCGTCGGGCGGGTCGCGGTATCGGAACGCAGGTCGATCACGTGCGGGACGCTACCGTGCGCTCATGGATCTCGCGCTGCTCGACGACGTTCTCGCCACACGGGGCGAGCCCTCGTTCCGCGCGGGGCAGGTCTGGGCGTGGGCTGCGGGCGGCGCCACCGGGTACGAGGCGATGACGAACGTCCCGCGCTCGCTGCGCGCGGCGCTCGCGGAGGACGTGCCCTTCTCGACGCTCGACGTCGTGACGGAGGCCCGCTCGAGCGACGGCACGGTGAAGACGCTGTTCCGCACGGCGGACGGCCACCCGGTCGAGGCCGTGCTCATGCGCTACCGGGACGGTCGCCGCTCCGTCTGCGTCTCCTCGCAGTCGGGATGCCCGCTCACGTGCACGTTCTGCGCGACGGGACGCATGCGCTTCGGCCGCAACCTCACCGCCTCCGAGATCCTCGACCAGGTGCTCCACTTCCGCCGCGTGGAGGCCGTCGACCATGCCGTCTTCATGGGGATGGGCGAGCCGCTCATGAACGTCGACGCCGTCGTCGAGGCGGCGCTCCGGCTCCCCGACGTCGGTGTCACGCACCGAAGGACGACGGTGTCGACGGTCGGCTGGCTCCCCGGCCTCACCCGGTTCGCCGCGGAGGTGACGGCACCGATCCGGCTCGCGCTCTCGCTGCACGCTGCCGACCCGGCACTCCGGCGCGAGCTGATGCCCGTCGAGGACCGCTACCCCCTGGAGGAGGTGCTCGGCGTCTGCCGCGCGCACTGGGAGCGGACACGTCGACGCGTCTTCGTCGAGTACGTGATGCTCGCCGGCGTGAACGACGACCCCGGGCAGGCACGCCTGCTCGCCCGGACCCTCGGTCGCGAGGCGTTCAAGGTGAACCTCATCCCGTACAACCCGACGGGCGCCGACCAGCAGGGCCGTCCGCTGCACGGGTCGTCGCGCGACGCGATCGCCGCCTTCAAGACGGAGCTGGAGAGGGCGCGCGTCCCGGTCACCGTCCGGCTCACGCGCGGCCGCGACATCGCGGCGGCCTGTGGGCAGCTGGCGTCGGCTCCGCGGCTCGGAGCACGGGCGACGACGGACGCGGCCTGACGATCCCGGTGAGTGGCGCCCGGCCGCCGCGTCGGCACCCTGCGCCGAAGGACGGTCAGAGACGCCGGATCGCGTCGGCGACGCGGACCGTCCCCGCCTGCACCACGCGTGCGTTGATGCCGCGGGCATTGAGCGCGCTCCCGGCGGGGGAGTTCACGAACTTGAGCGCGTCCAGCCCGAAGCGCTCGCTGAACTTCGCGCACCCGGTGTGCGGCTCGGCCGTCACCTCGATCACCGCCGACCCGACGGCGAGCCGCGTCCCGGGCGGGAGGTGCTCGTCGCTCAGGTCGAGCTCGACGTAGAGCTGGTCGCCGGCGAGCGGCCAGCGCGCCCGGTCGCCTGCGATCAGCGCCGCCGCCCGGACGTTCATCACCGTCAGCTGGGCATCCGGGTTCGCGGGACGCCCACCGGAGCGGCCACGATCGAGCCAGTTGTCCCCGACGAGGCCGTCGACGAGGTCGAGCTGGGCCTCCTCGACGACCTCCCGGCCGTCCTCGGACGGCCGGCGGACGATCAGCTCGACGACGCCCTCGTCGCGGGGTGCGGCGCGCAGGTGGTCGAGCCCCGCCTCGAGCTCGTCCGGGGTCGCGTGCCTGGCCTCGTCGCTCACGACCCCGCCACCGCCGACGCGGGCTCCCCCGTCCCGCGCGCTCCCGGCTCGAAGCGCACGACGAGATCCTTCGCCGCCCTCACCTCGTCGAGCCGGCGCACGGGACGGCTCCGCGGGGCGTCCTTGAGCACGTCCGGGGCCTCCTCGGCCTCACGCGCGATCTGCAGCATCGCGGCGACGAACGCGTCCAGCCGCTCCTTCGTCTCGGTCTCCGTCGGCTCGATCATCAGCGCCTCGGGGACGACGAGCGGGAAGTAGATCGTCGGGGGATGGATGCCGAAGTCCATCAGCCGCTTCGCGACGTCGAGCGCCGTCACGCCGTGCTCGCGCTTGAGGCCGCGTGCGGAGAGGACGAACTCGTGCATGCAGAGCCGATCGTACGGCAGCTCGTAGGCGTCGCGCAGTCGCGCGAGGACGTAGTTCGCGTTGAGCACGGCCATCTCCGACATCTCCCGCAGCGCGGGGCCGTACGCGCGCATGAACGCGTACGAGCGGACGAACACCCCGAACGGCCCGGCGTACCCGCGCACGCGCCCGATCGACTTCGGACGGTCGAAGTCGAGCCGGAACACGTCGCCGTCGCGCACGACGGCGGGGGTCGGCAGGAACGGCTCCAGGAAGTCGCGCACGGCGACGGGCCCGGCACCGGGCCCACCGCCCCCGTGCGGCTGCGAGAACGTCTTGTGGAGGTTGTAGTGGACGATGTCGAAGCCCATGTCGCCGGGCCGGGAGATGCCCACGACCGCGTTCAGGTTCGCGCCGTCGTAGTAGAGGAGCGCCCCCCGGGAGTGGAAGATCTCCGCGACCTCCTCGATCCCCTCGTCGAAGAGGCCGAGCGTGGAGGGGTTCGTCAGCATCAGGCCGGCCGTCCGCTCGTCGACCTTCGCCCGCAGGTCGTCGAGGTCGAGGTTCCCACGCGGAGTCGTCGCGACCTTCTCGAGGCGGTAGCCGGCCATCGTCACCGACGCCGGGTTCGTGCCGTGGGCCGTGTCCGCCGTGATGATCGTGTCGCGGACGTCTCCTTCGCCGCGATCCTCGAACCAGGCCCGCATCAGCATCAGCCCCACGAGCTCGCCCTGCGAGCCCGCGGCGGGCTGGGTCGTGACGGCCGGCAGCCCGGCGACCTCGGCGAGGATCCGCTCGAGCGCCCAGGTCAGCTCGAGCGCGCCCTGGGCCCCCTCGTCCTCCTGCAGCGGGTGGAGGTCACGGAAGCCCGGGATCATGGCGGCCCGCTCGTTGACGCGCGGGTTGTGCTTCATCGTGCAGCTGCCGAGTGGGTAGAAGCCGGTGTCGATGCCGAACGTGCGGTCGGCGAGCGCCGTGAAATGGCGCACGATCTCGTTCTCCGGGACCTCGGGGAGGCGCGGCGGGGACTCGCGGCGCAGGCCCTCCGGCAGCTCCGGGACCGGGAGGTCGACCCGCGGCGGGCGCCCGGCGCGCCGCCCCGGCCGGCTCTTCTCGAAGATCAGCTCCATCAGCGGCAGACCTCCGCGAGCACGTCCGCGAGCCGGTCGACGTCCTCGCGTGTCCGCTTCTCGGTGAACGCGACGAGCAGGACGTCGTCCATGCCCTCGTAGTCGCGCCCGAGCGCGCACCCGGGGTGGACGCCGTGCCGGCGCGCCCGCTCCACGACCTCGCGGGCGGGCAGCGGCGTGCGCACCGCGAGCTCCTTGAACGAGGGACGGTCGAACGCGACGGGCAGGCCGAGCCGATCCCGCGCGTACTCCGTGAGCGCGAGGCACGTCTGCCCCACCTCGCGGAGGCCCTCCGGCCCCAACCAGCAGAGCGTGATCAGCCCGCCCAGTGCGAGCAGCGTCTGGTTCGTCGTGATGTTCGACGTCGCCTTCTCGCGGCGGATGTGCTGCTCGCGCGTCTGCAGCGTGAGGACGAAGCCGCGGTCACCGTCGAGGTCGACGGTCTCGCCGACGATGCGGCCCGGCATGCGGCGGATGAACTCCTGCTTCGCGGCCAGGAACCCGTAGTGGGGGCCGCCGTAGCTCTGGTAGCAGCCGAGCGACTGGCCCTCGCCGATCGCCATCCCGCACCCGTACGCGCCGGGCGCCTCGAGCACGCCGAGCGAGACGGGGTCGACGTGGGCGACGGGGACTGCGCCGGACGCCGCGGCGGCCTCGGCGAGGTCGGGGGCGGGCTCGAGGACACCGAACGCGTTCGGCTGCTGGAAGATCACGAGCGCCGCGCCTTCGGCGGCGGCGGCGACGGCCGCCGGGTCGGTCGCCCCGTCGGCGTGCGGTACCTCGACGACGTCCATCCCGAACCCGGGCGCGTACGTCTTCACGACCTGGCGCACCTGCGGGTGCAGCGTCTCGGCGAGCACGATCCGCGTGCGGCCGGTGTGGTGCCGCGCGACGAAGCAGGCGTCGGCGGCGACGGTGCAGCCGTCGTAGCCCGAGGCGTTCGAGACGTCCATCCCCGTGAGCTCGCAGACCGCCGTCTGGTACTCGAAGATCGCCTGCAAGACGCCCTGGCTCATCTCCGGCTGGTACGGCGTGTAGGCGGTGAGGAACTCGCCGCGCGCGAGGAGCGCGTCGACGACCGCCGGCACGTAGTGGTCGTAGATCCCCATGCCGAGGAACGAGAGCTCGCGCGATGCGTCGACGTTCCGGGCGGCGAGCCGCTCGAGGTGACGGACGAGCTCCGCCTCCCCGAGCGCATCAGGGACGTCGAGCTCGCTGTCCATCCGGACGCCCGCGGGCACCTGCGCGAACAGCTCCTCGACGGTGTCGACGCCGATCGCCGCGAGCATCTCCGCGCGGTCGGCCTCGGTCTGCGACAGGTACCCGGGGGGGCCGCTCATTGCTCCGCGACGTGGGCGCGATAGGCCTCGGCGTCGAGGAGCGCGTCGATCTCCGCCGGATCGGAGACACGGATGCGCACGAGCCAGCCCTCGCCGTAGGGGTCGTCGTTGACGACCTCCGGCTCCTCGACGACGCGCTCGTTGACCTCGACGATCTCGCCCGAGAGCGGCGCGATCACGTCGGAGACCGCCTTCACGGACTCCACCTCGGCGTACGCCTCGTCCTTCGTCGTGACCGCACCCACGGACGGCGCCTCGACGTGCACGAGGTCGCCGAGCGCGTCCTGTGCGAACCACGTGATCCCGAGCACCGCCTCGTCGCCCTCCACCCGCGCCCAGTCGTGCTCGGGGTGGTACCTGAGGTGATCCGGGTAGCTCTCGGCCGCTGCCACTACGTCTCCTTCCTCCTCGTGTAGATCGGCTTCGTGACGACGCGCCCCCGGCGTGGGCGGCCGCGCACGTCGACGACGAGCTCCGTCCCCGGCGCTGCCCGCTCGGCCGGGACGTACGCGAGGCCGATCCCGACGTCGAGCGAGGGCGAGTGCGTGCCGGACGTGACCTCACCGCCGCCGACCACGGGCATGCCCTGGCGGGGGACCGCCTTCTCCTCCATCACGAACGCGACGAGCCGGCGCGCCGGGCCCTCCTGCCGGATGCGGGCGAGGGCGTCGGAGCCGATGAAGTCCTTGTCGGGGGCACACGCCCAGCCGAGCCCGGCCGAGATCGCGTCCGTGTCCTCCGTGATGTCGTTGCCGTGCAGCGGGTAGCACACCTCGAGGCGGAGCGTGTCGCGCGCGCCCAACCCGCACGGCACGGCGCCACGGGCGAGCACGGCGTCCCACAGGTCGTCGGCGTCGCCGGCGTGGCACATCAGCTCCACGCCGCGCTCGCCCGTGTAGCCGGTGCGGCAGACGAGCACCTCGACGCCGTCGACCTCGCCCATCTCGTGGGTGAAGGCTGCGGCCTCGCCGAGGCCGAGGAGGTCGACCGAGCGGGGGCCCTGCACCGCCAGGAGCGCGTACTCGTCGGACGCGTCGCGTACCTCGACGCCCCGCGGCTCGCGCGCCTTGAGCCAGGTGAAGGCCATCGGCGTGTTGCCTGCGTTCACGACGAGCAGGAAGTGGTGCGCGCTCATCCGGTAGGCGATGAGGTCGTCGACGATCCCTCCGTGCTCGTTCGTGAGCAGCGTGTACTGCGCCTGCCCGTCCCCGATGCGGCCGAGGTCGTTCGAGAGCACGCCCTGCAGGAAGCGCTCGGCGGACGGCCCCTCGACGTGGAGCTCACCCATGTGCGACACGTCGAAGACGCCCGCCGCGGAGCGCACCGCCTTGTGCTCCGGGATCACGCCCTCGTACTGCACCGGCATCTCCCAGCCGGCGAACGGGACCATGCGCGCACCGGCGGCGAGATGACGCCCGTGCAGCGGTGTCCTCCGAAGCTCGACCTGCGTCGCCTCCACGGGAGACGACTCTAGACGATCGCCCCGGCCCTACTCGTCGCGCAGGAACGCGGGCACGTCGATGTCGCTGTCCTCCGACGTCCCGCCGATGCGCGTGCGGAGGTCGGTCGACCGTGGCGCGGCGCTCGACGCAGACGGCTCGCCCCGCCGCCGGCGCCGCCCACCGCCGAACCCCGTCGCGATGACCGTGACCCGGAGCTCGTCCTTCAGCGCCTCGTCGACGACCGCGCCGAAGATGACGTTCGCGTTCGGGTCCGCGTGGCCCGTGACCACCTCGGCCGCCTCCGTCACCTCGAAGAGGCCGATGTCCGGCGGTCCGGACACGTTGAGCAGGACGCCGGTCGCCCCGTCGAGCGTCGTCTCGAGCAGCGGGGAGGAGACGGCGGCGTTCGCGGCGTCCACGGCGCGGGTGTCACCGGAGCCGATCCCGATCCCCATCAGCGCCGAGCCGGCGTCCGCCATCACGGTGCGCACGTCGTTGAAGTCGAGGTTGACGAGCCCCGGGACGGTGATGGTGTCGGTGATGCCCTGGATCCCCTGCCGGAGCACGTCGTCGGCGATCCGGAACGCCTCGGTCACGGGCGTCCGCTTGTCGACAACCTCGAGGAGCCGGTCGTTCTCGATCACGATCAGCGTGTCGACCTGGTCACGGAGGCCCTGGATCCCGACCTCCGCCTGGTCGGCGCGCCGCTTGCCCTCGAACGCGAACGGCTTCGTGACGACACCGACGGTGAGCGCACCGAGCTCGCGACCGAGCTCGGCCACGATCGGCGCCCCGCCGGTCCCGGTCCCTCCGCCCTCGCCGGCCGTGACGAAGATCATGTCCGCGCCCTTGAGCGCCTCCTTCAGCTCGTCGCGGCTCTCCTGCGCCGCCTCGAGGCCGACCGCCGGGTCGGCGCCCGCGCCCAGCCCGCGCGTCGCCTTCGACCCGATGTGGATCTTCACGTCGGCATCCGTCATCAGGAGTGCCTGGGCGTCGGTGTTGACGGCGATGAACTCGACGCCGGTGATGCCGGCCTCGACCATCCGGTTGACGGCGTTGGTGCCACCGCCGCCGATGCCCACCACCTTGATCACTGCGAGATAGTTGCCGCCACCGGTGTTCATGTCTTCGCTCCCTCGACCAACCTGAAGGTCAAGCTCTCATCGAGCTGACGTCTTGTCGCATTGTCCGTGCACTGCACGGTTCGTACCCTGTTCGGTCCCAGGGTACGACCTCCTTCTCGGCATTGTCAACGGCGATCTCAAGGCAAGGTCGAGGTTTGAGACTCAACCTCGACCTGAGAGTTGAGGGTTGAGGTCCCGCCGACGGGCCGCTCGGGGACTGCCACGTCGAGGTACACGGTGCCGGGCTGGAGGAGCGGGAGCACGCGGCGGGCGATCGTGAGCTTGAGATCGACGTCCCGGGCGTCACCGAGGCGGACCTCGAGCCCGGAGCGGAGATGGAGCGTGAGCTCGCGGCCCGTGGCCTCGACGGAGACGACGCGCGGGAAGCGCGTGCCCGCGAGCGGCGTCGCCGCCGTGACGGCGGCGGCGAGATCGCCCTCGACGACGCTCCCGACGTTGAGGGCCGTTCCCTTCGGGACCCAGATCCGTGCGAGGCGCGGCCGCGTTCGCAGCTCGATCGCCGCCATCACCCGACCGCGGGACGAGACGAGGTAGCCGGCGCCACCCTGGCGCACGACGGCGACCGGCCGCTCGGGCACGACGGTCACCCGCAGCGTGTGCGGGAAGGCGCGGTCGAGGCTCGCCGACGCGACGGTCGGGATCGCCTCGACGGCTCGATGGGCGGCGCCGACGTCGATCGCGAGCAGGCTCTCGCCGTCGACGTCGGCGAGCGCACGCCGGACGTCGCGCGCGACACCGGCCGGGGCGCCCTCGACCCGGACCTCGTCGACGGCGAAGAGCGCCGACTCACGGGCGACGAGGAAGGCAGCGACGGCCGCCGCGAGCAGGGCGAACGCGTAGAGGAGCGAGCGGACAGAGGGGGCGAGCCGCGCGGGATCGAGGAGACCGCCCTGACCCCTGCGCGGAAACGGGACGACGACGCTCTCCGCACGCACACGGGGGCGCGATCCTCGGGCGACTCGTCCCCCGCTGGCCACGGGGCCGATTTCGCCGCGTGTGGCCCGGGTCCTACCTCGGCCTCATGTACCGAGGGCGATCTCCCCCAGGAGCACGACCTCGTGCTCGAGCTCGACGCCGAACTGCTCGCGGACGCGACGCCGGGACTCGGTCATCACCGCCAGGCAGTCGGCGGTCGTCGCGTCACCGGCGTTCTCGATGAAGTTCGCATGCATCGGCGAGACGACGGCGCCGCCGACACGATGACCCTTGAGCCCGCACAGCTCGAGCATGCGCCCCGCGCCGATCTCGCCGGGCGGGTTCTTCCAGACGGAGCCGAAGGTGCGCTTCGTCGTCGGCTGCGTCGCCTTGCGCCGCGCGATCAACTCTGCCACCTCCGTCTTCACCTGGGCCGGAGGCTTCGGGTGCAGGCCGTACTCGACGCGCGCGACGACCTGACCCGGTGCCAGCGACGAGTGCCGGTACGACAGGCCCAGCTCCACCGGCGTGAGCCATCCCGAGCCTTCCGCGCTGCACACGAGCGCGCGCTCGAGGATCACCGCCCAGTCGGACCCGTAGGCACCGGCGTTCATGCGCACGCCGCCGCCCGCCGTCCCCGGGATCGCGCACGCGAACTCGAGCCCTCCGAGCCCCGCCGCACGCGCCCGGTGGAGGCAGAGGGCGTTCGTCGCCCCTCCCCCCGCGACGAGCGTCGTCCCCTCGGCGGAGGCAGCGGCGAGCTCGCCGCGCAGCCGGACGACGACGCCGTCGACGCCCGCATCCGCAGCGAGGACGTTGGAGCCGAGGCCGACGACGACGACGTCACTCCCTTCGGCGGCGGCCCGGTGCAGCACCTCCTCGAGCTCGGCGAGCGTGGACGGCTGTGCGAACGCGGTAGCCGGCCCGCCCGTGCCGATCGTCGTGCACCGGGCGAGCAGCACGCCCTGCTCGAGCGCCGCCGTCACCCGGGGAGCCCTTCCACGATCGCGCGGGCGGCCTTCCAGGGCTCCCCCACGCCCAGCGTCACCACGACGTCGCCTGGGCGCGCCCAGGCGAGCACGAGCGCGGTCGCGTCGTCGAGCGTCGGCGCCCAGCCCGCCCGCGTCCGCGGGCTCAGCCGGTCGAGCACCCACCGCCCCGAGACGCCGTCGCGGGGGGCGTCGCGTGCGCCGATCACATCGGTGACGACGGCCATGTCGGCGGTGTCGAGCGCGTCGGCGAGCTCGAGCGCGAGCTGGCGCGTCCGCTCGTAGACGTGCGGCTGGTAGACGGCGATCAGCCGGCCGCGGGTCCGCTCCCTCGCCGTCGCCAGCGTGACGCGGAGCTCCGTCGGGTTGTGCCCGTAGTCGTCGTACACGGTCACCCCGCCACGCTCGCCGACGAGCTGGAAGCGGCGGTCGACACCGGTGAACCGACCGAGGGCCGATGTCGCCGCAGCCGGGTCGACGCCCGCCAGCTCGAGCGCGGCGAGCGCAGCGGCCGCATTGCTGCGGTTGTGGGCCCCGGAGAGGAGGAGCGGGCCGGCCCACGGCTCGAGCTGCCAGCTGCGGACGACCGCGGGAACGCCCTCGAGCCAACCCTCGAGCGACTCGCGCAGCTCGGCCTCCGACGCATACGCCGCGTGGTGGTCGAGCTCGATGTTCGTGACGACGGCGATCTCCGGCCGCAGCGCGAGCACGGAGCGGTCCGACTCGTCGCCCTCCAGGACGAGCCAGCCCGTCCCTGCCCCTGCATTGCCGCCGAGCTGGGGGACGACGCCGCCGATCACCCACGACGGGTCGTGGCCCGTCTCGCGCAGCGCGAAGGCGATCATCCCGCAGGTCGTCGTCTTGCCGTGCGCTCCGGTGACGACGATCGACGGGTGTGCGGCCACGAGCTCGGCGAGGAACGCGGCGCGGGGCATCCCCGCTGCTCGCTGCGTGTGCGCGGTGGAGACGACGACCTCCCAGCCGTCGGGCGGGCAAGGCTCTCCGCCGATGTCGAGCTCGACGTCGGCGACGGTGTCGAGGAAGATCGTCTCGCGCACATCCCAGCCGCGCACCTCGGCCCCCCACGCACGCGCGATGTTCGCGTACGCCGACAGCCCCGAGCCGCCGATGCCGACGAAGTAGAAGCGCCGCCCTCTGAGCGGGGCGTCCCGGGCGCCGTGACCGTCCGGCCGGCCGGTCACGGGCGCTCCCGGGCGAGGGCGACGAGCTCGTCGGCGATCGCCTCGGCCGCGTCGGGCCGTGCGAGCGCGAGCATCGAGCCTCGCATCGCCTCGAGTCGTTCGGAGTCCGCGAGCAGCTCCTCGACGAGCGCCGGCACGCGGCCGACCTCGCCGTCCGGGACGACGAGCGCGCCGCCTCCGCGTTCGAAGTGTCGCGCGTTCAACGTCTGATGGTCGGCGGTCGCATGCGGGTACGGGATGAGGATCGACGGTGTACCGGCGGCGGCGAGCTCCCACACCGTGCCCCCGGCGCGGGACACTGCGACGTCGGCCGCGGCGAGCGCCTCCCCGAAGTGATCGGTCTGGGCGACGAGCACGTACCCGGGCCGCGAGACCCGCGGGCGCAGCGCGTCGAAGTCGCGCTCTCCGCAGATGTGGAGGACCGCCGGGCCCTCGCGCGACCACGCCGCGACCGCCATCTCGTTGAGCGAGCGGGCGCCCGCGAGCGCTCCGAAGACGGCGACGACGGGGCCTGCGGGCGGAAGGCCGAAGTGTCGGCGCCCCTCCGCGGCCGTCGCTCCGCGATGCGCGCGGGGGATCGGACGCCCGACGACGCGGTACCGTGCACCGTCCCTGCCCGGGATCGCGTACGCGAGGTAGACGCGACGCGCGAACGGAGCGGCCATCCGATTGGCGAGCCCGAGGTGCGCATCCGCCTCCGTGAGCGCCGCGGGGATCCCCCGCAGCCGAGCCGCCAGCACCATCGGGCCGGCCACGTAGCCTCCCGCACCGAGCACGACGTCGGGTCGTCGCCGATCGAGGATCGCGGAGCACGAGAAGGGCGCCTTGACGGCCCGCCCCACGGCTCGCGCCAGCTCGACGCTCGGCCTGCGTGGAAAGCCCGTGACCTCGAAGGTGTCGAGCTCGAAGCCCGCCTCAGGCACCAGCCGCGACTCGACGCGGTCGCGTGTTCCGGCGAACGTCACGCTCACGCCGCGGTCGCGCAGCGCCTCCCCGACTGCGAGCGCTGGACGCACGTGACCCGCGGTTCCCCCGGCCGCGATCACGCACGCGAGTTTCGACGACGCGCTCATTCACCGCGATGTTAAGGAGGATTCCCACCCCGGCGAGGAGGACGAGCAGCGACGAGCCGCCGTACGAGACGAACGGCAGCGGGATCCCCGTCAGCGGGGCGATCCCGAGCACGGCCGCGAGGTTCAGGGCGGCCTGCCCGCAGACGAGCGCGGTGATGCCGGCGGCGAGCAGCTTCCCGAACCGGTCGCGCGAGCGCAGCGCGACGCGGAAGCCCGCCCAGGCGAACGCGCCGAACGCGAAGACGACGAGCGCCGAGCCCACGAGACCGAGCTCCTCGCCGACGACGGCGTAGATCATGTCCGTGTGGGCCTCCGGCAGGAAGTTGATCTTCTGGATCCCCTGCCCGAGCCCCTCACCGGTGACGCCGCCGGAGCCGATGCCGATCATCGCCTGTACGGTCTGGAAGCCCGCGCCCTCGGGGTCCTGCCAGGGGTCGAGGAAGCTCGTGAACCGCGTCCGTCGGTAGGGCTCGAGCCAGATCGCCGCGACACCCGCGCCGATCGCGAGCGCCGACACGGTCACGAGCAGGCGATACGGCGTTCCGACGACGAGGAGGATCGCGAACACCATCACCGCGAGGACGATCGTCGTCCCCAGGTCCGGCTGGAGCAGCACGAGCCCGCCGACGAGGACGACGGCCCATCCGACCGGCTTCATGAGCTCGCCGAGCGTCTGCGGGACGGGCCGGCGCGCGAGCACCGCGCACGCGAACAGGCAGACCGCGAGCTTCGCGAACTCGGACGGCTGGAGGCTGACGGGACCGACGAGGAACCAGCGGTGTGCACCGTTGATCGGCGCGGTGACGACGAGGACGGCGATGCACGCCACGAGGACGCCGAGCACGAGCAGCGGCGAGGCCGGGCGCAGGCGGTGGTAGTCGAAGCGGGAGAGCATCACGAGCAGCAGGGCACCGGCGATCGCGTACAGCCCCTGCTTCACGAGGAACCGCATCGGGTCGCCCGCGCCGAGCGCCGCGGAGGCGGACGTGGCGCTGAACACCATCACGAGCCCGAAGGCGACGAGCCCGAGCGTGACGAGGACGAGGACGCGCTGCTCGAGCTGTCCGTGCTTCACCGGGCGAGCTTCGCCACGAGGCGCCGGAACTCCTCCCCGCGATGCTCGAAGTCCCTGAACTGGTCGAAGCTCGCGCAGGCCGGGGAGAGGAGGACGACGTCGCCGGGCCGAGCGGTGTCGGCGGCAGCGCGCACGGCCCTCTCGAGGTCCCCCGCTTCCGTCACGTGGACGCGGGCCGCCCGCAGCGCCGTGGCGAGCTCGGGTGCGGCCTCGCCGATCACGTAGGCGCGGTCGGAGCCCTCGAGCGCGGCGGCGAGCGGCGCGTACGGCTCGGCCTTCCCGCGCCCGCCGAGGATCACGTGCTTCGGCGATCCGGCGAAGGCTGCGAGCGCACGGAGGGCGGCGGCCACGTTCGTCGCCTTGGAGTCGTTGACGTACCGCACTCCGCGGACCTCCGCGACCGGCTCGATCCGGTGCTCGACGCCGGGAAAGGCGACGAGCGCGTGGGCGATCGCCTCGTCCGGCACGCCGATCGCCCGCGCGGCGGCCGTGGCGGCGGCGGCGTTCTCGCGGTTGTGGGCGCCCGGAATCCGCGGCTCCGCGGGCAGCGGGTCGTCGGCGGAGAACTCGAGGCGCCGCCCGTTGCCGGGCACGGCCGGGAAGCCACGCGGTACGACGGCGGTGTCGTCCGCCGTCTGGTTCTCGAACGCCCTGAGCTTCGCCGCGGCGTACGCGTCGAACGTGCCGTGACGGTCCACGTGGTCGGGCTCGAGGTTGACGAGCACGGCGACGTGTGGCCGCAGCGTGTCGATGTCCTCGAGCTGGAACGACGAGAGCTCGCACACGACCCATGCGCTCGGGTCGGACGTGCCCACGAGCGAGGTCAAGGGTCGGCCGATGTTCCCCGCGACCTCGACCGGCCGGCCGGCCGCCTCGAGGATCGCGCCGAGGAGCGCCGTCGTCGTCGTCTTTCCGTTCGTGCCCGTGATCCCGACGATCGGGTTGGGCAGGAGCCGTGCGCCCAGCTCGATCTCGGAGATCACGGGGATCCCGGCGTTCCGCGCCGCGACGACGGGTGCCGCCTCCGCGGGCACGCCCGGGCTCTTGACGACGAGGTCGACGCCGCCGAGGAGCCGGTCGTCCCACTCACCGAGCTGCACGTCGGCGTCGACGTGCCCGATGTCGAGCCCCGTGTCGCTGTCGTGGGCGGCGACCGCGACCCCGCCCCGCCGGAGCGCGGAGACGGCGGCGCGCCCCGAGCGGGCGAGGCCGAGGACGAGCGCACGCGACGGGTGAGCGGCAGACACGCCCGGAAGCGTACGACGCATCGCCACTCGCCCGCCGCTAGCGAGCCCTCTGCGCGAGGCTCACGCCGCCGATGATCGCGATCGCGCCCACCGCGAGCGGCAGGGTGAGCGACTCGTCGAGGACGAGCGCTGCGAGCACGAGCCCGGAGAGCGGCTGCAGGAACTGCAACGTGGCGATGCGCGAGATGCCGCCACGGTCGAGCGCCCAGTACCAGCCGATGTAGCCGACGATCGACGTGACGAAGGCGAGGAACAGCACGGCCCCCCACGCCTCGGCACCGGCCGATCCGAGGCCGTCGGCGGCGAGGATCCCGATCCCCACCGGAGCCAGCACGACGGCGCCGATCGTCACGCCCCAGAAGGTCGTGGTCGTGCTCGAGAGCCCCCGCGGCAGGAGCATCGCGCCCGCCACGTACCCGGCGGAGACGACGAGCGCCGCCACGAGCACGAGGACGTCGCCGACGAGCGTCGCCTCGCCGCTGGCGGTCTCCGCCCGGACGGCGATGATGACGAGCTCACCGGCGAGGGCGGCCGCGCACCCGGCGAGCCACACCGACCCGGGTCTCCGTCGCAGGACGATCGCCGCGTAGAGGCCGGTAAAGACCGGCAGCGCAGCGAGGATGATCGCGCCGTGCATGGCCGAGGTGCGCTGCTGCCCGACCGTGTAGACGATCGGGAAGACGATGAACCCGGCCGCCGCCGAGACGAGCAGGAGCGTGCGCAGACGAGCGCCCCGCGGCGGCCGCTGCCGTCGGACGGCGAGCAGCGGCGCGGCGACGACCCCGGCGAAGACCGTCCGCAGGACGGCGACGAGCAGGGGCTCGAGATCGTCGGTCGCGAGTCGCGTCGCGACCGGCGTCGCGCCCCAGACGACCATCACGAGCATCGCCACGACGACAGGCGCCGCGGCGAGCCTCCCGGCGCGCGCCGGACCACGGGCTGGGCTCGATCCGCCTACAGCTGGAACCGGAGGTAGTAGCGGTAGTAGAGGACGAACCCGACGGCGCAGAGGATCGCGCCGACGATCCAGAAGCGCACCATGATCTTCGTCTCCGACCACGCCTTCATCTCGAAGTGGTGGTGGATCGGGGCCATCAGGAAGACTCGCTTGCCGGTGCGCTTGAAGCTCGCCACCTGGATCATCACCGACAACGCCTCGATCAGGTAGACGCCGCCGATGAACACGAGCAGCACCTCGGTCTCGGTCAGGACCGCGAGCGTCGCGATCGCGCCGCCGAGGGCCATCGACCCCGTGTCGCCCATGAACACCTCGGCGGGGAAGGCGTTGTACCAGAGGAACCCGATCAGCCCCCCGATCAGCGCGGCGGAGACGATCGCGAGGTCGAGGTAGTCGTCGCTCCGCAGCCCCACCTCGCCCGAGCGAATCCACGAGATCGACGCGATCGCGAGCAGGGTCAGGAGCGAGATCGCGCAGGTGCCGGCGGCGAGCCCGTCGAGCCCGTCGGTGAGGTTGACCCCGTTCGCCGTCCCCGCGATCACGAGGAACAGGAACGGGTAGAACGCCCACGAGAGGTCGAGGTTGACGTCGATGACGGGGAAGTAGATCTCCGTGTCCATGTACCCGATCCGGGTCGTCGCGTACCCGACACCGGCCGTGACGAGCGCGAGCAACACGAGCTTCCACCGACCGCTCAGCCCGAGCGACCGGCGATGCCGCACCTTCAGCGCGTCGTCCGCGAACCCGATGAGGGCGCAGGCGAGCGTCGCGAGGAGCACCGTGAGGCCGGGCACCGTGTACAGGGAGACGGCGAGGATCGGCACGACCGCCGCCGCGAGCAGGAGCAGGCCACCCATCGTCGGCGTGCCCTGCTTGGCGACGTGGTGCTTGGGGCCCTCCTCGCGGATGTGCTGCCCGACGCTCTGCCGACGCAGCCACTCGATGAACGTGGGCCCGATGACGACGGCGATCACCATCGCCACGAGACCGGCGATCAGGACGCGGACCATGCCTCGCAGAGGTTCTCGATACGGGCCGGGATGCCTTCGAGCCCGACCGCACGCGACGCCTTGACGAGGACGGCGTCACCGGGCCGGAGCACTTCGCGGAGCACCGCGATCGCCGCCTCGGCGTCGGGAGCCGAGCGCCACGCGTCGAGCCCGGTGACGCGGTAGCGCTCGGCACCCTCCCCCACGCCGATCACGACCGCGATCCCGAGCTCGCGGAGCAACGCGCCGATCTCCGCGTGGAAGCGGTCGCTCTCCGCCCCGAGCTCCGCCATCTCCCCGAGCACGACGACCAGACGGCTCGCCTCCGCGCGCGCCGCGAGGTCGAGCAGCGCGGCGCGCATGGACACGGGGTTCGCGTTGTAGGCGTCGTTGACCACGAGGCCGCCACCGGGCAGGCGGGACACCTGCCCGCGCCACGGCGACAACGAGATCCGCGCGGCCCCTTCGGCCGCGCGCTCGAGCGGGAGGCCGAGCGCGTCGTAGGCCGTCAGCGCGGCGAGCACGTTGCCGGCGAGATGCCGCTGGTCGAACGGGAGCTCGAGCTCGAGCGTCGCGTCGCCGACGCGGAAGCGCCATGCGCCGTCGACCTGCTCGACCTCCGAGACGTCGAAGCGTCGCACGTCGACGTCGTCCCGTCCCAGCCACCGCTCCAGCTCGGGCACCGCGGCGGGCACGACGGCGACGCCGCCCGGCGGGAGCGCCAGGATCGCCTCGGCGTTCGCCTCCGCGACCGCCTCGACGGAGCCGACGAACTCGAGGTGCTCCGGGCCGACGCTCGTCAGCAGCGCCAGCGTCGGTCGCGCGATCGTGCAGAGCGCGGCGATCTGCCCGAGCCCGCGCATTCCCATCTCGGTGACGAGGACCCGGGTCTCGGGCTCGAGCTCGAGCACGGTCAGCGGGAGCCCGATCTCGTTGTTCCGACTCGCCTCGGCGAACACCGTCGGGGTGACGGCCGCGCAGAGCGCACCGAGTGCGTCCTTCGTCGATGTCTTCCCGGTCGAGCCGACGACCGCCACGACCTGGGCGTCCGAGCGGGAGCGGACGAGCGAGGCGAGTGCAGCGAGGGCGGCGTGCTGGTCCCGGGGCACGAGCGTCGCCGCTCCGCGCTCCCCTGCCTCCGGCACGAAGCGCGTACCGGTGTTGAGCGCGACGAAGAGGTCACCCTGACGTGCGATGCGGGAGTCGTCGTGGACGCGACGGACGACCCGGTCGGGCGGCACCGCACCGCCGAGATCGCCCAGGTCGAGCGCGACGAGCTCCTCCCACGCGATCGGGATCAGGCCCGTGCCTCCCGGAGCGCGGACCGGGCCTCGACCCGGTCGTCGAACGGGTGGACGACACCGGCGATCTCCTGGCCCTGCTCGTGCCCCTTGCCCGCGACCACGACGACGTCTCCGTCGGCGGCAAAGTCGATCGCCCGCCTGATCGCCGAGCGCCGATCCGGATCGATCTCGACGTCCGTCCCGCTCCCCTCGACGATCTCGCCGATGATCGCGAGCGGGTCCTCGGACCGCGGGTTGTCGCTCGTGAGGACGACAACGTCCGCACGCGAGCTCGCGACCCGCCCCATCAGCGCGCGCTTCTCACGGTCGCGGTCGCCACCCGCCCCGAAGACGACGATCAGCCTCCCGGTGTCGAGCGCGCGCGCGGCCTCGAGCACACGGTCGAGCGCATCCGGCGTGTGCGCGTAGTCGACGAGCACGGTGAACGCCTGTCCCTCGTCGATCGGCTCGAACCGCCCGGCCACCTGCGGCGCCTGCGCGACGCCTTCGGCGACCGCGTCCTCGCCGACGTCGAGGAGCAGGGCGAGGGCGACCGCGGCGAGCACGTTCTCGACGTTGAAGATGCCGCGCAGGGGCGTCGTCACCGGAATCCCCGCCGTGACGAACCGTGAGCCGTCGGGGCGCAGCTCGAGCCCGTCGGCGCGCACCTCCGCCTCGGGCCGCAGGCCGAAGGTCACGAGGGGCGCACGGCCCGCTCGGGCGAGCTCCTCGGCGAGCCGACGGCCGTGCTGGTCGCCGACGTTGACGGCAGCAGGGGGAGGCTCGGCGCCGATGAACATGCGCCGCTTGGCCTGGAAGTACTCCTCCATCGAGCCGTGGAGGTCGAGGTGGTCCTGCGTGAGATTCGTGAATCCCAGCGCGTCGAACCGCACGAGGTCGAGCCGGCGGAAGTGGGAGCCGTGCGAGGACGCCTCGAGCACGACCGCGTCGTCCCCGGCGTCGAGCATCTCGCGGAACAGCCGGTGCAGGTCGATCGCCTCCGGCGTCGTGAAGGGTGCGTCCCGGCGGTCGCCGCCGACGACCCAGTCGACGGTGCCGACGAGCCCGACGGAATGGCCGTCGCACTCGAGGATCGAGCGCAGGACGCCCGCCGTCGTCGACTTGCCGTTCGTGCCGGTGACACCGGCGACCTCGAGCGTGCGCGTCGGGTGCCCGTAGAAGGTGTCCGCCGCGATCGCCATCGCCGCGCGGGCGTCGTCGACCACGAGCTGCGGCACGACGACGTCGACCGGCTGCTCCACGACGAGGGCCGCCGCCCCGCGCGCGACGGCCTCCGGGGCGAGCGCGTGGCCGTCCGTCCGTGACCCACGCACGCAGAAGAAGAGCCCCCCGTCGACCGTATGCCTCGTGTCGTACGCGAGGCCGGAGACGTCGACCGGTCGCCGTCCGATCACGTCGCTCGGCGCGAGCGCACGGATCAGCGCCTCGAGCTCCACCGCGCGGAATTCTAGAGACTCGCCCGGCAGGCTCCCGCGGCGTCGCGACCTGGTGTCAGCGCACGCGGCGCTGGAACGGTCGCGTGAGCACCCGGAGCGCGGCGTGTGCGACGACGGCGCCGACGCCGAGCAGGGCGAGGGTCGCGAGCACGTCTCTCACCGGAGCTCCTTCGATCCCATGGCAACGGTCCCCGCCTTCGTCTCGGGCGCGTCCGGCGGGACCTCGAGGTACTGGAGAGAGAAGCGTGCGAGGTCACGGAACACCGGTGCCGCCACGACCCCTCCCCAGATCGCCCCGTGCGGCTCGTCGACCATCACGAGGATCGCGAGCCGCGGCTTGCGAGCCGGCACGAGGCCGACGAAGGAGGCCACGTACTTCGCGACGTAGCGACCGTTCTCCGGCTTCTGGGCCGTTCCGGTCTTCCCGGCGACCGTGTAGCCGGGGATCGCCGCCTCGGCCCCGGTGCCCTCGACGACCACGTCGCGGAACATCGACATCATGCGGTTCGCCGTGCCCTTCGAGACGACGCGCCGGCCGGCCGGCTGCCCGACCTTCTTGCCGCCGACCTTCGCGAGGATGTGCGGCTTCTCCATCACGCCCTCGTTGCCGATCGCCGCATACGCGGACACCATCTGCATCGGCGTGACGGCGATCCCCTGGCCGATCGGCACGGTTCCGATCGTCGAGCCGGACCACTCGTCCACCGGCAGGACGAGGCCCGCGCTCTCGCCGAGATGGCCGAGCCCGGTCTCGCGGCCGAAGCCGAACCGCTCGATCCACGACGACAGCTCGCCCTCGCCGAGCTTCTGGGCGACGGTGATCGTGCCGACGTTGGAGGACTCGTAGAGGATCTCCCGCACCGTCATCCTCCTCGTCGGGCGCGGATGCGCCTCGTGGATCACACGGTCTGCGACCCTGATCGTCGGCGGGAGGACGAACGAGTTGGCCGGCGTGACCACGCGGTCTTCGAGCGCGCCCGCGATCGTGACGATCTTGAACGTCGACCCCGGCTCGTAGACGTCGGTGACGGCGCGGTTGCGACGCGCGTCCGGCGTCGCGGCCGCGAACTTGTTGGCGTCGAACGTGGGCGCGTTCGCCATCGCGAGGATCGCGCCGGTACGGGGATCCATCACGACCGCGGTCGCGCCGCGTGCCCCCCAGCGGGCGACGGCGTCCGAGAGCAGGCGCTCTGCGGCCGCCTGGATCTGGGTGTCGAGCGTGAGGACGACGTTGCGTCCCGGCCGCTCGGGACGCGAGGTGACGACGTCGATCGCGCGGCCGAAGGGGTCGCGGATCACGGTTTCCGACCCGGACCGTCCCGAGAGCTGCCTGTCGAGGGCGCGCTCGAGCCCCTCCAGTCCCTTGTTGTCGGTGCCCGCGTACCCGAGGAGGTGCGAGGCGACGGTGCGCTGCGGGTACGTGCGCCGCTCTTCTGCGTAGAAGCCGATCCCTGCGATCTCCTTCTTCTCGAGCGCCGCCGCCGCGATCGGGTCGGCCTTGCGCTCGAGGTAGACGAAGCCGCGCGAGCGGTCGCGCAAGAGGGAGTAGACCTCGTTCGGATCGAGGCCGAGCGTCTTTCCGACGGCGACCGCCGCACGTTTCGGGCGCACGACGTTTCGGGGGTCCGCGTAGACCGTCGTCGCCTGCTCGCCGATCGCGAGCGGCTCGCCCGTCCGATCGAAGATCGTCCCACGCCCGGCGGGCAGCTCGATGGTCTCGACGTGCTGCTGCTTGGCGAGCGTCTCGTAGGACGGGCCCTTGACGACCTGGACGTAGGCGGCGCGCCCGAGCGTCACGGCGAACAGCGCGCCGAAGATCACGAGCAGCAGGGTGATGCGACGGTTCGCCCGCCGGTCCATCACCGCTCGGGGGCGAGGTCGACGTAGGTCGTGAGCAGGGGATCCGCCGGCGCGACGCCGAGCCGTGCCCTGGCCTCCGTCTCGATCCGCATTCCGGCGGACGCGCTCGAGAGCCGTGCGCGGAGGCGGGCGTTGTCGGCCTTCAGCTGCGCGCGCTCGATGCCGAGCTGGTCGAGCTCGACGTTGAGGCGCAGGACGGCGACGTTGACGGCGACGACCCCGGCGAGGAGCGCTGCCACGACGACGATCCAGACGACACCCCCGTGGAAGCGCCGTGCACGCGGGGCCGTTCTCTGTCGGCGCCGGGGCTCCCGGCGCGTCGGCGTGTCGGCAATGGCCGACATCAGGCTTTCACCGCAACCCGGAGGCGGGCCGAGGCGGCGCGTGGGTTCTGCTCGAGCTCCTCCGTCGACGGCCGCACCGGCCGGCGCGTGACGACGCGCAGATCGGGCTGCTTGCCGCAGGCGCAGATCGGGAAGTCCGGCGGGCAGGTGCACCCGTGCGCCCGCTCGCGGTAGAAGTGCTTGACGATCCGGTCCTCGAGCGAGTGGAAGCTGATCACGGCCAGCCGGCCACCCGGCCGGAGCATGTCCGCTGCTGCGGGGAGCGCGGCCTCGAGCGCGGCGAGCTCGTCGTTGACGGCGATGCGGAGCGCCTGGAAGACGCGCTTGGCCGGGTGGCCCTCGCCGAATCGCGCCGGCGTCGGAATCGCCGTCTTGATCGTCTCCACGAGCTCGCCGGTGCGGGTGAACGGGCGATCGCGTCGCTGGCGGACGATCGCGCGGGCGATCTGCGTCGCGTAGCGCTCCTCTCCGTAGCGCCGGAAGATCGTCCGCAGCTCGCCCTCGTCCCACGTGTTCACGATCTCCGCCGCCGTGAGCTCCGACGACGGGTCCATCCGCATGTCGAGCGGCGCATCGGTCGCATACGAGAAGCCCCGCTCGGGGCGGTCGATCTGCATCGACGAGACGCCGAGATCGAGCAGGATCGCGTCCGCGCGGACGTCGTTGGCCGCGAGCTGGGCGAGGACGAGCGAGAAGTCGCCGCGGAGGAACCGCACGTCGACGCCGGCGGCCGCCTTGAACCGGTCGAAGTGCTGCCGGGCGGTCGGGTCACGGTCGATCGCGACGAGCTTCCCCCGCCCGGCGAGGTCGGCCGCGAGCAGGCGTGCGTGCCCTCCCGCACCGAACGTGCCGTCGACGATCGTCTCCCCGGGCTGCACGGCGAGGAGCTCCCGCACCTCGTCGGCGAGGACGGGGGTGTGATCAGCTGCGCTTCTCTGCAAGACGTTCGGCAACATCGTCGGCGCTCCCTTCGACCGTCTTCAGGTGCTCCGCCCATGCAGCGCGGTCCCAGATCTCGAGGTGGTCGTCCACGCCCGCGATGACGACCTCGCGATCGAGCCCCGCGTGTCGGACGAGCGCGGGTGGAACGAGGACACGGCCCTGCCTGTCGGGCTCCTCCTCTGTCGCGCCCCCGAACACGTGGCGCTTGAGCTGGCGGGCCTCCCGGGAGAACGAGTCGAGCTCGGCGACGCGAGCACGGACACCCGACTCCCAGGTCGCACGCGGGTACACGTCGACGCAGGCGTCGATCCCGCGGGCGAGGACGACACCGGCAGCGAGCTCCGCGCGAAACCGCGCCGGAAGCGTGAGCCGGCTCTTCTCGTCGATCGTGTGCTCGTACTCGCCGTAGAACATCGCATTCGCCGTGGGCTTCCCACGGCGCCCCACTGTAAACCACTATGTCCCACAATGCAACCCCTGAGGACCACACTCGTGGAAGACCGGGCGCATCCCGTACGAAAGCGGTGATGGCGACGCCGGGGCGCTCAGGAGAGCGCGACGGGCTGGGGAGCGACCCCGCGGCCGGTGAGCGCGGCGGCGCCGCAGTGCGCGGCGAACGCAACCGCCTCGACGGGCTCGCGACCCGCCGCGAGGGCGAACGTGAGCCCGGCCAGGAAGCAGTCACCGGCGCCGTAGGTGTCCTCCACCGGGCCGGGCGGTGTCGCTGCCCTGAACGGGCCGCCGGGCTGCATCCAGCCGCCGAGGGGCCCGGAGGTGGCAACGACCAGCGCCGGTGCGGGATCGAGGTCGCCGGGCCGGAAGCGCTCGGCCGCGTCCTCCCCACTCCCGACCAGCGCATCGAGGACCACACCCCCGCGGCGGAGCACGTCGAGCTCCCGCGTCGTCGCGGTGAGCAGACGTGCCCGGCGCGCGCGCAGCAGCGCCTCGACATCGCCCGCGACGAACACGACGGCGTCCTTCCCCGCGAGCTCGTGCCACGGAAGCCGGTCGTCGGTGCCCTTCGGGCGCAGCTTGGGCCCGATCGTCGTGATCGTGCGCTCTCCGGACTCGTCGACGTGCGTGAGGGCCCAGCGGGTCGGCAGGCGGTCGCGGCTCGCGTGCACACGGACGCCGCGCTCCTCCAGCTCGGACTCCGCTCGCCGACCGAGCTCGTCGTCGCCGAGCGCGGTGAACAGCGTCACCTCGTCGGCGAGGCATGCGAGCTGCAGGGCCGCGACGGCACCGCCACCGCCCGCCTGCTCCCAGTCCTCGAAGGAGTGCACGATCTCCCCCGGCCCCGGCACACGGTCGACCCTCGCGAACCTGATCCACTCGACATGGCCGACGACGGCGACGTTCACGCGCCCAGTCTCACAGATCGCCGCCGTCGCGAAGGAGCCGCCGATGGAGCGCCGCCGTCTCGGCGGATGGCCCGACGCCCAGCTCGTCGAGCAGCCGGGTGCGGAGCGCGTCGTACACGACCAGCGCCTCGGCCCGGTTGCCGCGCCGCTCGAGCACGCTCATCAGCAGTCGTGTGCCGCTCTCCCGCAGCGGTGTGAGCTCCACGAGGCGGCGTGCCGCGCGCTCTGCGGTGTCGAGCTCCGAGCCCCCGATCCGGAGGCTGGCCTCGCCACCGAGCTCGAGCCCACGGACGAGCAGCGCGTCGAGGCGCCGCCGGTGGGCTGCCGCCCACTCCGACGAGTCCCCGGGCAGGAACCGTCGCGCGCAGACGTGCTGTGCCACGCGAGCGGGGCCCCAGGCCGCCTCCCAGTCCTCGCGCGCAACGGCACTCTCCGCCCGGTGGAGCGCGGCCGTCGCCGCCTCGACGTCGACCCAGGCGTCGGGCGGGAGGACCACGCGGACGTCGGATCGACCGTCGATCACGAGCACGCGCCGCAGCTTGGAGAGAAGCGCGGAGAGCGCCGAGTGGACGGCGTCGGGCGGCTCGTCGGCCCACACCACCGACGTGAGAGCCTCGCGGGTCATCCGGTGTCGTCGCTCGAGGACGAGGCACGCGAACAGGAGGCGCCCCTGACGGCCGGGGAGCTCGCGCTCGACCCGATGCCCGTCCACTCTCGCGACGAGAGGCCCGCACAGCTGGATCCGCGTCTCCACACCTGCGAACCTACTGCGGCTCCAAGGTTTGGCCAAGCGTGGGGCAATGCGGTCGGACGCGCGTCGGCGATACTCACTCCCGACACGACGCGAGAGGAGGACCACGTGGGCAAGCGCATCGACTGCGAATGCGGTGAGGTCGTGAAGGCCGAGACCGACGACGAGCTCGTGGCGAAGGTCGAACAGCACGTCTCGGCCGCGCACCCCGAGCTCGTCGGGAAGATGACGCGCGAGGACGTGCTCGGGATGGCCGTCGAGGACGACTGAGACGCGGGCGTCCGCCCGCGTCCGGGGCGGCCTCACACGGCGGCGCCCTGCGGCGTTTCCCGTGATGATGGACGCCGTGGCATCGCCCCCGAGCCCGACCTTCGAGGACTTCTACGCGCAGCACCGCGACGAGGTGCTCGGCGTCCTGCGCCGCATGCTCGACGCCGACCGTGCAGAGGACGCGTTCCAGGAGACCTTCCTGCGGGCACTCCGCGCATACGGTCGTCTCGACCACCGAGAGCACCTGCGCGCGTGGGTGCTCACGATCGCCCGCAACGTCGCACTCGACATGCACCGCCGGGCGCGACCGACGGGCCCGATGCCGGAGATCCCCCACGTCGATGGGCTGCCGGCGTTCGTCGAGCTCGCCGAGCTCACCGGTGACCTCCCGGCGACCGAGCGTGCCGCGGTCGTCCTCCGCTACGGCTACGACCTCGAGTACGAGCGCATCGCCGACCTGCTCGGCTCGAGCCCGGCTGCGGCGCGACAGGCCGCATCGACGGGCGTCCGGCGACTGCGAAGGAGGAGTGCATGACCGTCCCCGCCGACCTCGACCACCGGTTCCGCGACGCCGCCGCGCGTTCCGGCCTCCTCGACGCCGCATTCGACGTCGTGGAGACGCCGCTCGGCGACCTGATGGTGGCGGTCACGAACCGGGGCCTGCTCCGGATCTCGTACGACAGCGACCCCGAAGGAACCCTCGAGCGCGTGTCGCAGGTGGTGGGGGCGTCGGTGATGCGCGCCCCGCGGGCGGTGGACGAGGCCCGGCGGGAGCTCGACGAGTACTTCGTGCGCCGCCGGCGCGCGTTCGACCTCGCCGTCGACCTCCGCGGGATGACGCCGTTCGCCGTCCGCGTGCTCGACGAGCTGGCACGGGTGCCGTACGGGCGGACGAGCACCTACGGGGAGCTCGCCGCGCTCGCCGGGCGCCCTCGCGCGGCGCGGGCGGTGGGGATGGTGATGAACCGCAATCCGGTGCCGATCGTGCTCCCGTGCCACCGGATCGTCGGCGCGTCGGGGGATCTCGTCGGCTACGCCGGAGGGCTCGAGCGCAAGATCGAGCTGCTCCGCCTCGAGGGCGCGCTCCTGTAGGCGGGATCCGCTCCCGGCCCCGCCGGTGGGCACGGTGACACCGCCGGCTCACCCTCGAGCCCAGCAGGGGCCACAGGCGCTTCCGGCGCCGTGCCTGCGACCTTGGTCCCCGAGATCGCGGCGCCGAGGATCGCGAGCAGGGCGATCCCGAGGATCGCGACCCGGAACGCATCCGACGCCGGCCCCGCGAACGCGTCGAACGTCGCCGGCTCGAACGGCGCCGCGGCCTCTCCCCCCTGGGCCTCGTAGACCCAGCCGGCGAGCGCGCCGATCCCGGCGAGGGACAGGACTCCACCGACGCGCGCAACCGTCTGGTTGAGGCCCGAGGCGACTCCTGCGAGGTCACCGGGTGCCGGCGACAGCGCGGCCGCGGTGATCGGGGCGACGAGGACTGCGAGCGACAGCGAGAGCACGGCGACGGAGAGGCCGCCCCACGCCCATGCCCCTGTACGGTCGTCGACCGGCAGCAGGAGGAGCGCGCTCGCGGCGATCCCGAGCGCACCGGCGGTCACCGGCCGTCGCGGGCCGTTCCGGTCCGCGTACCGGCCGAACCGCGGCGCGAGCAGGATCAAGGCGATGCTCGGCGGCACGAACACGAGCGACGCGAACATGGGCGACAGGCCGAGGAACTGCAGGTAGACCGGCACGAAGAAGAAGGTCGCCCCGAGCGCGGCGTAGATGGCGAGCGTCGCGGCGTTCGCCGCGGCGAGCCCGGGACGACGCAGGAGCCGCGGCGGGACGAGCGGGTCGCGCGACCGCAGCGTCCACACCGCGAGTCCGCCCAGAGCGGCGATCCCGACCGCGCCGACGGCGAGCACGGCGCCCGGCCCACGCTGTCGGACCTCGACGAGCGCGAACGTGAGGCAGGCGAGACCCACCGCCGCGAGGAGGGACCCGACGACGTCGAGCCGGCCGTCGGCCGGCTGCCGCTCGTCCTCCGTCCGACCGGCGGCGGCGAGCGCCATGACCACGACGGCGAGCGGGACGTTGATGATGAAGATCCAGCGCCACGACACGTACTCGACGAGCACCCCGCCCAGCGGCGGCCCGGCGACCGTCGCGACCGCCGTCAGCGACGTCCAGAGGCCGATCGCCCGACCTGCGTCCTCGGCCCAGACGACGCGGAGCAACGCGAGGCTGGTCGTCGTCAGCGCGGCGGCCCCGACGCCCTGAAACGCCCGCGCGGCCACGAGCAGGCCTGACTCGGGGGCGACCGCGCACGCGAGCGACGCGACCGCGAACACGACGACGCCGGCGCCGAACGTCCGGCGCAGGCCGAACCGATCGCCGGCCGCTCCGCCCGCGAGCAAGAGGGCGGAGAGCGCGAGCGCGTAGCCGAGGACGACCCACTGCTGTCCCGTGAGCCCGAGCCCGAGGTCGACGTCCATCCGCGGGAGGGCCACGATCACCACCGTCGCGTCGAGGAACGCGAGCGCGGAGCCGAGCCCGGTCGCGAGGAGCGTGAACCGACGGGCGCGGACGGCGGAAGTCACGCCCGAACGCTAGACGAGAGCCGGCCCGGGGATCCCCTACCCGGGGCCTCCCCCGGAGCCCCTGTCGAGCAGCCGGTAGCCGACTCCCCAGACGTTGACGACGAAACGGTCGGTGTCGCGCTGACAGAGCTTCCGCCGGAGGCGAGACGCGTGCGAGTCGACGGTGCGGGTCCGCAGTGCCGTGCGGATCCCCCAGACGTCGCGGAGCAGCTCGGCCTTCGTGAACACCCTGTGCGGATCGCGCGCGAGATGCGCCGCGAGCTCGAACTCGCGACCGGGGAGCTGCACGGGCTGCCCCCGGAGGAGCACCTGCCGCGCGGGCAGGTCGACGACGATCTCGCCCGCGTCGAGGAGGTCGGCTTGTCCGAGCCGGGCCCGCCGGAGCAGGGCGCGCATCCGGGCGAGGAGCTCCGGGTACAGATGCCGCTCGCAGACGTCGTCGGCACCCTGCTCGAGCGCGCGGACGCGCTCGACCGCGTCGGCGCCGGGATCGGTCAGCATGATCACCGGCACGTTGCGATCCCAGCGTCGACCGGGCTCACCGGCGCGCAGGCGACGGCACAGGTCGGCCTCGGCGAGGATCACGATGTCGGGGGCCTGCCGCTCGGCGAGATCGAGGGCGCGGGCGCCCCACGCCGCGTCGAGCACCTCGAAGCCGTCGCTGCGCAGGTGGCGCTCGAGGGCCGTCCGCGAGGCGGCCTCGGGATCTGCGAGGAGGACGGCGCTGGCTCGCACCCGACCGAGGCTACGGATGCGCGGGCGGGCACGCCAGATGTCCTTTGCGGCGGGAGTGCGTCACGTCGTCCCCAGGCTGCGGCATCGTCGGGCCGGCAGCCGCCGGTCGCCGTCCGGGCATCATGACCTCGTGCTCGTGCTCGCCGTGATCGCCGTGCTCCTCGCCGGATGGACGACGGGGACGCCCCTCGACGTGCCGCGCACGGAGGTCGCGGCTGCGCCGCTCGGCCCGGAGATCGTCGTCGTCGGAGGGTTCCTGGCGAACGGCGGCAACAGCAGGCGCGTCGACGCGTACGCACCGGCGACGGACAGCTGGAGGCGCCTCCCGGACCTGCCGGTCGCCGTCGATCACGCCGCCGCGGCGTCGTTCCGCGGCAGGCTCGTCGTCGTCGGCGGGTACGGGGCCGACCGGCGGCCGCTCCGCACCGCCTTCCTCTTCGACGGCGACCGGTGGCGGCGCCTTCCTCCGCCACCGTCGCCCAGGGCGGCCGCAGCCGCGGCCGCCGTCAAGAGAGGGACGATCTACGTCGTCGGCGGCCGGGACGGTGGCGGGCTCGCGCGCGAGATGCTCGTCCTCGACCTCGGCACGATGCGGTGGTCGCGTCGCCCGGGGCCGGTGCCGCGCGAGCACCTCGCGGCGACCGCCCTCGGAGGCCGCGTGTACGTCCTCGGCGGGCGGCGGGCCGGGTACGACACCAACCTCGCGATCGCACAGGCCTACGATCCGCGCACCGGCCGGTGGCAGCGCCTGCCGCCGCTCCCGTCGCCGCGAGGCGGCACCGGAGCGGCCGGCATCGCCGGGCGGGTCGTGTCCATCGGGGGCGAGGAGCGCGCCGGCACGATCGGGTCGGTGTACGCCCTCGACGTGCGCACGCGTCGGTGGGAGCGACTCGAGGATCTCCCGACGCCCCGCCACGGGCTCGGCGTGGTCGCACACAGCGGACGCGTCTGGGCGCTCGCCGGCGGGCCGAAGCCCGGGCTCACGGTCTCCGGGTCGGTCGAGGCGCTCGCGCTCCCCGCCGGCGGCTGATCAGGCGACGTCGTGGCGTTCCGGGGCGTCCGGCTCGGCGCCGCGGACGACGGCGTCGCCCCACACGGCGAGTGACGCCGCGCGACGGTACGCGCGGTGGAGGCCGGACTCGAGCGCGAAGCCGACCGCGCCGTGCACCTGGAGCACGGAGGCCGTGACCTCGCGACACGAGGCGCCCGCCCACAGGAGCGCGGCCCGCGGCACCGCCTCCTGCTCGGGGCCCGAGACGGCCGCCGCCCACGCGAGGAGGGCGATGCCCTCGGCCGCGAGCGCCGCGTCGGCGAGCCGGCCCTGCACCGCCGGGAGCGAGGCGAGCGGGGCCCCGAACTGCTCGCGCGCCGTGACGTATGCCACGGCCTGGTCGAGCGCCCCGGCGGCCATTCCCGCCAGGTATCCGAGCATCGCGGCGCTCCAGGCCCGCAGGCGCTGCTCCCCGTCGGCGACGGCCGGGCCCGGGACGAGAGCGGAGAGGGACCGCAGCGTGCCGGACCCGTCGAGCGTCGCCTCGCGCTCGGTGTCACCGACGGGGGCGAGCGCGAGCACGTCGCCCGGTGCGACGCACGCGGCGACGGCGGCCCCGGTGCCGTGCCGGATGCGCGACCCGACCGCCAGCGGCGCGCCGAGCGTCGCCGCGTCGACGAGAGAGATCGGCGCGACGGCACGCCCCAGCTCGAGCGCTCCCGCGACCACGGCCCCGCGCAGCGCGGGGTCGTCCCAGAGCCGGCTCCACCCGACTGCCGCCAGGCGCGCCGCGAGCCCGTCGTCGTGCTCGTCCCACCACGCGCCGAACGCCGGCTCGCGCACCGGTTCCCAGCCGGCGACGACGTCCCGCACCGACGATGCGAACAGCGTCAGCTCCTCGTCGACGGCGAACCTCACAGCCCGACCTCGGTCAGCACCGCGCGGGTGTCGGCGCCGAGGGCGGGCGCCGTTCCTCGCCCACCGTCGCCGACGATCCGCCGGAGCGTCGTCGTCGTGCCCACGCCCGGCTGGTCGAACGTCTGCACGAGCCCGTTGCCGACGACCTGCGGGTCGCGGGCGACGGACTCGCGGGCCTGGACGGGGCTGCAGGGGATGCCGAGCGCGCCGAGCCGGGCGACCCAGGCCTCGAGCGGCTCCTCTGCGATCCGCCGCACGATCCGGGCGGTGACGTCGCGCTTCGCGGCGAGGAGCCCCTCGTCGTCCGGGATCAGGTCGGGCGCGTCGACGGTCGGGTCGTCGAGCGCGAACAACCCGAGCAGCGCGCGCCGCTGCGCGACGTTGAGACAGGCGACGGCGAGGTAGCCGTCGGCCGTGCGGAAGCACCGGTAGTAGGGGTTCGTGTCCAGCCCGAGGCGGATCTCCGAGGCCC
>NZ_DBNHWK010000062.1:0-4899 GCF_057140465.1 Gaiella sp. | reverse complement strand
ATGGCGTCCGCGCTCCGCGCCGGCCACAGCCTCGTCGGCTCGATGTCGGTCATGGTCGAGCAGTCGATCGAGCCGTCCCGCCAGGAGTTCAAGCGCGTCGTCACCGACGAGCAGCTGGGTGTCCCGCTCGACGACGCCCTCCAGGTCACGGCGCGGCGGATGCGGAACCCCGACCTCGACCAAGTCGCGGTCGTCGCGATGCTCCAGCGCGAGGCAGGCGGGAACATGGCGGAGGTGCTCGACCAGGTCGTCGCCAACATCCGCGCCCGCATGGAGCTCCGTCGGCTCGTCCGGGTGCTCACCGCGCAGGGCCGCCTGGCACGCTGGATCCTCACCGCGATCCCCGTCGCGCTGCTGCTGTTCCTGCTGCTCGTCAACCCGCGGCACCTCGACCCGCTGTTCCACCAGGCCCTCGGTCAGGCGGCGCTCCTGATCGCGGCCCTGATGGTGGTCGCCGGCGGGCTCGTGCTCAAGAAGATCGTCGAGATCAAGGTCTAGAGGAGGGAGGAACCAGTGCTGTTCTTCATCGCGATACTCGCCATCGTCCTCCTCGGCGTCGCAGTGACGCTCGTGCTTCGCGGCGTCCTGACGTCGGCCACGACGGAGACGGTCGAGCAGATCAGCGCCTACGGCTACGCCGGTACGGCGGGGGCGTTCACCGACGAGCACGAGCGCTCGCTGCGGGACTGGTTCGACCAGGCCGCCGCGTGGCTCGGCGAGAGGCTCAGTCACCGCTTCTCGGGGCTGCGCGAGCAGGACGTGCGCAAGCGGCTCGTGGCCGCCGGGATGTACACGACGACCCCGGCGCGCCTCTTCGGGTACCAGTTCATCGCCGGTTTCGGTGCCGCCGTCCTCGTCTTCTGGGTCGCCGGCCTCGAGAGCCTCCACCCCGTCCTGGTGGTCGCGGCGACGGTGCTCTGCGCCGCGGCGGGCTGGACGCTCCCCAGCGCCTACGTCAACCATCGCACGCGCGCCCGGCGCGATCAGATCGAGCGCTCGCTGCCCGACCTGATCGACCTGCTCGTCGTCACGATCGAGGCAGGGCTCAGCTTCAACCAGGGCCTCAAGCTCGCCTCGAATCGGCTCGGCGGCCCGTTGGCGCAGGAGCTGCGGTTGACGCTCCAGGAGCAGAACATGGGGCTGACGCTCGGCGAGAGCCTCGTCCACCTCCAGGAGCGCGCCGAGACGCCGGGCGTCCGCGCGTTCGTGCGGGCGATGGTGCAGGGCGAGTCCCTCGGCGTCTCGACCGGGCAGATCATGCGCAACCTCGCGGAGGAGATGCGGAAGCGCCGCAAGGCGGCCGCCGAGGAGCGCGCGCAGAAGGCGCCCGTGAAGATGCTGTTCCCGCTGCTGTTCCTCATCTTCCCCGCGATCTTCGTCGTGCTGCTGCTTCCGGCGCTGATGAGCATCGGGGACGTGCTCGGCTAGCGGAAGGGAGGACCGAGTCGATGCGTGGCAACGCGGTACTCACACTCCGGCGAGAGGACGGGAAGATCCTCTGCGAGTCGGTGCACGTCGCCGACTCGCTGCCCCGCAGGATGCGGGGGCTCCTCGGGCGCGGCGCCCTCGACGAGGGCGAGGGCATGGTCCTGCGGCCCGCATGGTCGATCCACACGGCGTTCATGCGGTTCCCGATCGACGTCGTCTTCCTCGACCACGACCAGGTGGTCGTGCGGATCCACGAAGGCCTGAAGCCGTTCCGCACCGCATCGTGCCGTGGCGCACGCGAGGTCGTCGAGCTCCCGGCGAGGGAGTGCGCACGCCGCGGGCTGTCCGTCGGCGACCGCGTGACGTGGGCGCCCCGGGCAGCCGAGGACAACCTGCCGGAAGGGGGCCCCGCGAGGCTCGCGGCAGCTCGCGGATCGGTCGTCGTCGCGAGCCGCGACCTGCGATTCGCGAAGCTCGCACGGTTCCTGCTCGAAGGCGAGGGCATCGTGGGGACGCGGCTCGTGACCCCGGATCGGCTCTCGAAGGCGGTGGAGCAGTCGCCGCCCGACGTCGTCGTCCTCGACACCGAGGACGAGCTCGGACGGTCGCTGCGGCTCGCCCAGTCGATCTCTGCGCGGAGCCCCAACACGTCCGTGCTCCTCGTCGGCGACGAGGTCGCGGCGAGGGCTCCCGAGTCGGCCCGCGTGTACGACAAGTGGGAGGAGACGACCGACGTCGTGTTCGCCGTCTCGGTGGCGCTCGATGAGTCAGGGCCCGTCGTGCCGATCGGCGCATGACGACGACCGCAAGCGGTGACGAGCACGCAGGCGGGAAGGAGTGACGGCTACGACGCTGAAGCTCTGACGGCGGCCACGAGCAGGCGATCACCTGGCATGGCGTCACCCCTACGACATTCGCAGGAGGCGCGCCGGAGCGACCGGCCGTTCCCCCGTGCGCCCGAGCGGGCCGATCACCCGGCCACGACGCTCGACGTCGTGCACGAACGCCTCGCCGGCGGGGCCGTCGGGCAGGTGCTGCCGCTGCTCGCCGCCGCGCACGAGCGGGCACGTCACACACTGGAGGCGGCGGGTCAGACCGAGGCCGCCGACCGCCTCGCGACGACGTCGTACGCCGGCGACGTCCTCGTGATGCTGGCGACCGAGGGCGAGCTCGAAGGCGCGGACATCGAGATCGCCGTCGAGTCACTCGCCTCGGCACGGCAGGAGCCGGACTGCACCGTTCGCCTCGAGCTCCTTCGGGAGGTAACTCGCCATCCGTCCCTCAACGAGATCCCGCCCCTGGTCGCGGCCGAGATCGCGCTGCGACTACTTCGCGACCTCGGCTTCGTCGCCGGGGTGTCCCTCTGGTGGCGCGGCCCGTCGGGGACGATCGAGCCGGTGCTCGCGGTCGGGGACGCGATGACGAGCCGCCGTGTCCGGGCGACGGCCAAGGCCGCGCTCCGCCGCATCCCCTCGCTCTCGCTCGTCGGTCGGGCGTCCTTCCGGACGGCGCGCGTGCAGCGCCTGGGCGAGCCCACCGGCGTCCTCGTCGCCCGCATCGACGCGGGTGGAGACGCGCGCGCGGACGAGGGCCTGCGGACAATCGCATCCGCACTTTCCGGCGCGCTCGAGCGCGCAGCGCTCCTCGAGCGGAGCGCGAGGCACGAGCGCGCCCTCGTCGGCGCCGGCGAGCGGCGTCTGATGCGCCTCGGCTTCGACCTGCACGACGGGCCGATCCAGAACGTCCTCGGGCTCGCAGAGGAGATCCGGACCCTCCGCGATCAGCTCTACCCCTTCGTGCTCGACAGCCACCGCGAGCTCGCGTACCGGCGCTTCGACGACCTCGTGGCGCGGGTGGCGACCATCGACGACCAGTTGCGCGAGCTCGCTCATTCGCTCGAGTCGAAGAGCATCATCTCCCGCCCCGTGGGCGAGGTGCTCCACCGCGAGGTCGAGGCGTTCTCGGAGCGGACGCACATCGAGACGGACATCGAGATCAAGGGCGACCCGGAGTCGCTGACCGCGGGGCAGCGTATCGCGGTGTTCCGCGCGATCCAGGAAGCGCTCGCCAACGTCCGCGAGCACTCCGGCGCGACCGCGGTCGAGATCCGGGTGCGCTCCCGGCGCGGCGGGACGAGCGTCCGGGTCACTGACAACGGCGAGGGATTCGATGTCCCGCAGGCTCTTTCTCGCGCCGCGCAACGTGGTCGTCTCGGCATCGTCGGGATCGGCGAGCGCGTCCGCATGCTCGGCGGGACGTTCTCGCTCGAGAGCGCGCCGGGCGGGCCGACGACGCTCACGTTCACGCTGCCCCACTGGCAGACCGTCGATCCGGACGATCCAGGATCCCCCTGAGCCACCGGGCGAGGGCACTCCCGGAAGGCGACACCGCGCCCTGCGGGTGACCGTCGATCCCGGAGGCGGCGCCCCGCACGGACCCCGCCGGGCCCCCGTTCCCGGTACCCCGAACGGGGGGCGTTCGCGCCCTCCGATCAGCCGATGTTCACCACATGCTCGTTCGTCCTGCAGTGCGGTCGGTGCTGGTCGGGGCGCTCCTGCTGGCCCTCGTCGCGACCGCATACGCCGCCGCCTCCCCGGCGTCGATGCAGCGTGCGACCGGGCTCGAGCGAGCGCTGGTGGGGGCGGTGAACGACGCCCGTGCCGCCCGCGGCCTGCGTCCGCTCAAGGTCTCGCCCGGGCTGCGCGCCGCCGCCCTCTCCCACTCGCGGGCGATGGTCGCGGCGGGGACGTTCGCGCACGAGTCACCCGACGGGACGCATTTCGCCGACCGCATCAGGAAGCTGTACCCGCCCCGGCCGAACGCCGCCTGGGCCGTGGGCGAGAACCTCTACGCGTCGTCGAACGAGCCGACGGCGGAGGACGCGGTGAAGGCGTGGCTCGCCTCGCCACCGCATCGCGGCATCGTGCTCTCCCCCGTCTACCGGGACTTCGGCCTCGGCATCGTCCGCGCCACGGCGGCCGGTGGGGACTTCGGCGGTCAGCCCGCCTGGGTGATCACGGCGGACTTCGGCACGCGCGCCAACGGTCGCTGACGACTCGGGTGCCGGGCGTTCCCCGGAGCCGACCGGAGCTGCTGGTTCGCCGCTAGGCGCCGACCCGGCGGAGCGGCGTCCGTCGCGGGTCGACCTGCAGCGAGAGCCCGCTCTCCCAGGCGATCGTGACCGAGCCGTCGGCGGCGACCTGCTCGACGACGCCGCGGTCGCCCACTCGGAGCCGTTCGTCCAGCGGGTCGCCGACGAGCTCCACGGTCGTGCCGTGGGTGAGCGGCAGGCGCAGCCGCTCGAGGAGATGCCGTGCACCGTTCGCGTCCATGGTCGTGGTATTGGGCGCCGGAGGGCCCCTCTCCTCCCCGGCCGGCGAAAAGCAGGAGTCGCCAACGGCAACGTCGAAACGCAGGAGGCGTCGGCGGTCCGGATCCGAACTCGACGGCTTAGGACTGGCCCGCCGGCGC
>NZ_DBNHWK010000061.1:0-64504 GCF_057140465.1 Gaiella sp. | reverse complement strand
AGAGGACGACCGTGTTCACCCCGAAGAGGATCGCGACCACGACCGTCAGGCGTGTGAGGTTGCGCTCGACGATGTGCGTCCCGCCCTGCGACGACGGGGTGAACCCGAGCCCGCCGAAGCCGGTGTCACGGCCCGAGTGCATCAGCACGAGCGTGATCAGGCCGGCCGAGAGCAGCACCTGCGTGACGGCGAAGAGCTGGGTCATCGCGGGCCGATGGTAGCAACGCTTGCCTTCGCTCTATGCTCGGTGCGATGAGCGCCGCCGACGAGGCCCGCGATCGCGTCCGGCGCCTGCTGGTCACGGGTGACACCCGTCTCAAGAACGGGGTCGCCCCCGAGAAGGTGCGGGAGAGCTACGAGCAGGCGCTCGCGGTCGCGCGCGAGGCCGGGCTCGAGGACGCGGTGCGCCCCCTCGTCGAGATCCGGCTCGCCGACCTCGAGCGGATCGGCGGAGCGACGAGGGCGGCCCCGCGGGGAGAGCGCTAGCCCGCGCCGGGCGTCGTGCCCGCGGCCCGCTCGTCGCCGGCGCCCGCGTCTCGTGCGCCTGCGCCCGGGCTGGTCGGCGGCCGAGGAGGGGAGCCGAACTCGGCGCGAGCACGACGTGCGCGCGATCGAGGAGTGGTCGGCGGCATCCCGCGGTCGGCGTGAACGGTCGACCCGCAGTGACGATCGGTCAGGCGGCGGGGCGGCCCTCGGCGGCGCGCACGAGCACCTCCTCCACGCGCGACGCCTGCACCCGCACGTCGTGCGCGAGTGCCGCAGTGCGCGCCGTCTCGTTCGGTCGGGGCAGCGAGGCGGCGACGTCGAGCGCCGCGAGGAGCGCGTCGTCGTCCGTCGGGTCGACGAGCACGCCCGCCCCGGGGGGGACGAACTCGGGCGGGCCGCCGACGGAGGTCGCGACGACGCTCCGCGCGCACGCCATGCCCTCGAGGGTGGCGAGACCGAACGGCTCGGTGAGGCTCGGCTGGCACACGACGTCCGCCGCCGCGATCCACCCGGGCACCTCGGCGTGGGGGATCGCGCCGACGAGTCGGACGCCTCGTCTCCCCTCGAGCGCGGGTCGGAGCGGGCCGTCCCCGACGAACGCGAGGTCTCCCTCCCCGCGCCGCTCGAATGCCCGGGCGAGCCGGAGGACGTTCTTGCGCTCGCCGAGCGCTCCGATGCACAGGAACGCCGTGCCCGACGTCTCCCAGCCGACCCGGCGTCGCGCCTCCACCGGATCGAGCGGGACGAAGCGCTCTGTATCGACGCCGCAGTCGACGACCGTCGCCTTCGACTCGACGCCGGGGACCGCCTGCGCGAGGCGCTCGAGCAGCCAGTGGGACACGACGACGACGCCCGCCGCCCTCCGCACGACGAGGCGTGTCGCCTCCCGGACGACCGTCCTCCGGAGAGCGTTCTCGACGTCCTGGCCGTGCGCGGTCACGACGAGCGGGGCGCCTCCGGCGAGCGCCGCCCAGAGCCCGGCGGGAACGAGGAAGTGCGCATAGACGACGTCGGGCCGGAAGCGGCGCGCGGCCGTCGCGACGTCCCTGGCGAGCACGAGGTGGCGTTGCCGTCCGCCGCGGCGATCGACGACCGCGCGTTCGATCGTGTGACCGCGGGACTCGAGCTCGCGCTCGAGCAGCGCGACGAACGCGCCGAGGTCGGGGGCGCTCGGGCCGGGGTACATCTGCGACACGAGGAGAATGCGCATCGGGTCGCATCCTGCCGCACCGCGGCGTCCGCGGCGCCGGCGGCCGCCCGTGCTGCAGCGTCTCGCCGGCCCCGGCCCGGAGGCTCACGCGGTCAGGGGCGGGTGACCTGGAGGACGCCGAGGCACATCTCGTCGGTCGTGCCCTCGCCCCAGAGCGTGTAGCGCGGTGTCCGCGCCGCCGCCGGCTCGGCGAGGCGGCGGAGCGTCGCGTCGTGACGGCACGTCACCCGTACGACGTCGCCCGGGCGAGCCGTGACCGGCCGTGCGAGCTGGTACACGGCCTGCCAGTGGAAGTCCCAGGCCGGGATGTCGAGGAGCACCTTCGCGCGCGGCGTCCCGGGGTTCAGCTCGATGCGGATCGAGCGCCCGAGCAGGTGCATATGGCCGGCGACGGCGTGCACGGTCGTCGGCGTGCTCACCCGGCGGTCGCAGAACGACACCGGCCCCGACGGCGGCGACGCGGCGTCCTTGCCGCAGAGCAGGAGGAGCCCCACAGGCACGATGCCCGCGCTCTGGCCGTACTTCCGGACGAGGTCGAAGAGGGCGGCCGTCCGGTCGCAGAGCGGCCCCGACTCGTTCTTCGCGCACGGGAGCTCGACCGGCCCCGGGAGCAGCATCGTCCGGATCGGATCGAGGCCCGCGGAGGTGGGCACCGTCGTGAGGACGGCGCTCGAGCGATCCGGCTTCCGACCGTTGAGGAGGTTGTAGTGGACCTGCATCACGACCTTGCTGCCGGCGGCGAGGCGGATCCCGGTGCCGTCGCGGAACCGGTCGCTGCCCCATCCCGGCGCCCAGGCCGTGATCCACGGCGCGTCGTCGAGGCTCCCGCCGATCCCGCTCCCCGCCGGCGCCGGGATGCCGGTGCCTCCGAAGCAGCCCCAGCCGAGGCCGGGAGCCTGCGCGTCGAGGCGCGTCGCGTCGGCCACGCTCTCGGGCGGCACCGTGAAGAGGATCACGTGGTGCACGAGGGACGTCTGGCCCGGCTCGATGCGGGCCGCCGTGACGAACACGTCCTCCGCGAGCTTCGGGTCGACGAGGAAGCACCGGTAGTCGTCTGTGGCTCCGCCCACGGAGCGTGGCACGTACGCGGCCGGGGGCGTCAGCCGGAGGACGCGCTCGCCGGGGCGCGGCTTGGGCGACGTCGGCGCGGGACGGCCGACCGACCGGGCGTCGACCCGCGCGCCCGCGGCGATCCAGCGCAGGAGGGTGTTGCGCTCGCGGGCGCTCAGGGTGCGCTGCTCCTGGCCGACGAGCGACGGCGAGCGCGGCCCGGGCGGCCACGGAGGCATCCGACGGCCGCGCACGGCCCTCTCGATCAGGGGCGCACGCGAGGCGACGTCCTTGGCCGTCCGGAACGGGAACGGGGCGATGCCGCCGATGCGGTGGCACCCGGCGCACGTCTCGCGGATGATGGGCGCGACGTCACGCGCGAAGCTCGGTGAGGGTGAGGTCCGAGCCTCGGCGGCGCCGCCGCGGAGCAGCAGGGCGCCGAGCAGCGGGAGCATCAGCGCCCCGGCGACCCCGAGGGCGACGAGCCCCCGCCGCCTGCGGTGCGTCAGGCCCGCCGGAGGCGTGCGCTCGTCGCGGCGTCGCATCCGGCCATGGTACGGATCCCGTTCACTGCGACCAGTCGGTGGGCTCGCGGTCCCAGCGGTGCGCGCGCAGCGCGCGCAGCAGGTCGGGGGGAAGCGGTCCCGCGGCGGCCGCCGCGGCGTTCGCACGGACGTTGCGCTCCCGACGCATCCCGGGGATGACGGTCGCGACGTCCCGGCTCGAGAGCACGAAGCGCAGCGCGAGCTCGGCCAGCGTCGTCTCCCCACGCGCGAGCGGACGCAGCGCCTCGACCCGATCGACGGTCGCATGCAGGTTCTCCGGGACGAAGTACGTGCCGCGCCAGTCCCCCTCCGGCCACGCGGTGTCGTGCGTGAGCACCCCGGTGAGCGAGCCCTCGTCGAAGGGGACGCGGGCGATCACGGCGACGTCGCGCTCACGGCATGCAGGGAAGAGCTCGTCCTCCGGCGCCTGGTCGAAGACGTTGTAGATCACCTGCACGGCGTCGACGGCGCCGGTCTCGAGCGTGCGGAGGGCGTTCCACGGCTCCCACCGGTTGACGCTGACGCCGATCGCCTGCACGAGCCCCTCCTCCCGCAGCCGCTCGACGGCGCGCCGCCAGCGTGGGTCGTCGGCCCAGTCGTCCTCCCAGACGTGGAACTGGAGCAGGTCGATCGTCGGCAGGCCGAGGTTCGCGAGGCTCCGCTCGGCGTACTCCCGGATGTGGTCGGCGGGGAACACGTCGTCCAGCGCGTCGCCGCGGCGCGACGGCCAGCGGCGGTTGCGCGGCGGCACCTTCGTCGCGACCACGAGCTTCCGGTCGGGGTTCGCACGCACCAGGTCGCCGAGGATCCGCTCGCTCGCGCCGTCGCCGTACGCCCAGGCCGTGTCGAAGAAGGTGCACCCGAGGTCGACCGCCAGCTGCAGCGCGCGGCGCGCCTCCTCGATGTCGGTCCCCGTCCATCCGGCGAGCCCCCACATGCCGACCCCGAGCTCGCCCACCTCCCAGCCGAGCCGGCCGAACCTGCGCGTGCGCATCGCGGCAGACGGCGGCACGCCGCTCACGCCCGCTGCTGGTCGTACGTGCCCCAGGCCTCCCGCAGGGCACCGCAGATCTCGCCGACCGTGCAGCGCGCGCGCAGGGCCTCCCGCATCGTCGGCAGGAGGTTCGCCTCGGTCGCGGCGACCGTGGCGACCTCCGTCAGCGCCCGGGCCGCCGCCTGCGCGTCGCGCTCGGCCCGCACGCGCGCCGTGCGCTCCCGCTGTGCCCGCTCGAGCGCGGGATCCACGCGGTGGAGCTCGACGGGCGCGCCGCCGTCCGTCCGGAAGCGATTGACGCCGACGATCACGCGCTCGTCGCGCTCGACCTCCTGTTGCCAGCGGAACGCCGAGTCCTCGATCCGGTCCTGGACGACGCCCTGCTCGATCGCGGTCACCGCGCCGCCGAGCTCGTCGATGTGGCGGATCAGCTCACGCGCCCGGGACTCGAGCTCGTCCGTCAGGGCCTCGATGTAGTACGAGCCGCCGAGCGGGTCCGCGGTCTCGGTCGTGCCCGCCTCGTGCATCAGGACCTGCTGGGTGCGGAGCGCGATCGTCGCCGCGTGCTCCGTCGGCAGCGCCAGCGCCTCGTCGAAGGCGTTCGTGTGCAGCGACTGCGCGCCGCCGCAGACCGCCGCGAGCGCCTGGAGCGCGACCCGCACGATGTTGACCTCGGGCTGCTGCGCCGTGAGCGTGGATCCGCCGGTCTGCGCGTGGAAGCGGAGCATCTGCGCCTTCGGGTCGGTGGCGCCGAAGCGATCGCGCATGATCGTGGCCCACAGCCGGCGGGCGGCGCGGAACTTCGCGACCTCCTGGAAGACGTCGTTGTGGGCGTTGAAGAAGAACGAGAGCCGCCGGCCGAAGTCGTCGGGCGAGAGGCCCGCAGCGACCGCGGCGTCGCAGTAGGCGATGCCGTTCGCGAGCGTGAATGCGATCTCCTCGACCGCGGTCGAGCCCGCCTCGCGGATGTGGTACCCGGAGATCGAGATCGTGTTCCAGCTCGGCATCCGCTCCGCGCAATAGGCGAAGAGGTCGGTCGTGAGCCGCATCGAGGGGCGCGGCGGGAAGATGTAGTTCCCACGCGCGACGTACTCCTTGAGGATGTCGTTCTGGACGGTGCCGCGCAGACGATCCGGCGCCACCCCCTGCTCCTCGGCCACGAGCTCGTACAGGAGCAGGAGGAGCGACGCCGGCGCGTTGATCGTCATCGACGTCGACACCTCGCCGAGCGGGATGCCCGCGAAGAGCGCCCTGATGTCCTCGAGCGAGTCGATCGCGACCCCGGTGCGCCCGACCTCGCCGTCCGCCCGTGGGTCGTCGGAGTCGTAGCCGAGCTGGGTGGGGAGGTCGAAGGCGACGGAGAGCCCGGCCTGTCCCTGCTCGAGGAGGTAACGGAAGCGGGCGTTCGTCTCCTCCGCCGACCCGAAGCCCGCGTACTGGCGGATCGTCCACGGGCGACGGCGGTACATCTCGGGGTACGGCCCGCGCGTGAACGGGAACTCGCCCGGGGGCTCGCGCTCGGCGGCGTGTGGCGGGCCGTAGACGGCCTCCACCTCGATCCCTGACTCCAGTCGACGGCGCTCGGGGGTCGCGGCCATCGACGCATCGTACTCGGGCCCCCGCGTCGTCATGTCCGTCCTCGACTCAGAGGTTGCGGCCCGCCTCGAGGCGCAAGAGTCGACTAGGCTCATCGAAGCCTCGATGAACGACGACCCGAAGACGACCGAGACCCCCGACGAGTCGACCGTCGGCGCCATGGCCGGCGCCGTGCAGGACATCATGGGGAAGACCGACTGGGTCGAGATCTTCTCGACCCTGCTGCTCGCGCTCGCCACCGTCGCGACGGCCTGGAGCGGGTACCAGGCGAGCCGGTGGAGCGGCGAGCAGGCGATCGCGTTCAGCGACGCGAACGCGGCCCGCGTCGAGTCGACCCGCGTGTCGACGAGAGCCGGGCAGCAGGTGCAGATCGATCTCGCCCTGTTCACGGAGTGGCTCGGTGCATTCGCCCGGGACGAGAACGAGATCGCCGACTTCTACGAGAAGCGGTTCCGCGACGAGTTCCAGCCCGCGTTCGACGCGTGGCTCGCGACGGAGCCCCGGACGAACCCGGATGCACCGCTCTCGCCGTTCTCGATGCCCGAGTACGTCGTCGCCGCGCAGGTGGAGGCCGACCGCCTGTCGGTGGAGGCGCAGGCGGCGGGCGAGCTGGCGCGGAGGAACAACCAGCGCTCCGACAACTACGTGCTCTGCGTCGTGCTCTTCGCGGCGTCCCTCTTCTTCGCGGGGATCTGCACGAAGCTCCGCCGCCCCACCAGTCGCAAGGCGATCCTCGCGCTCGGCTACGTCGTGTTCACGGGGACGGTGATCTGGATCCTCACCTTCCCGATCAGCTTCTCGATCTGACCACGGGCCCCGCGGCCGGCCCCGCGCCCGCTCGCCCGGCGCGCCCCTAGAGCGTGCCGCCGGAGCGCTCGAGAGCGTCGAGCGCGATCTGCAGCCCCGACGCGACGTGCACGCGAATCGCCTCCCTCGCGGCCTCGAGGTCGCCCGCCTCGAACGCCTCGACGATCGCGGCGTGCTCGGTGACGAGGTACTCGCCGCCCTCCACGCGTCCGCTGCGGATCACCTGCATCATCTGGTTGACCGAGAGCTCCCGGTAGACGTCCGAGAGCAGGTCGTTTCCCGCCAGGTCGATCTGGTACTCGTGGAATGCGGCGTTCGCCGCGTCCCACTCCTCGTGGGAGAGCGCCGCCGCGGTCGCCGCGAGGCGCTCGCGGAATCCCGCGAGCTGCTCCTCGGTGAGCGTCCCCACGGTCGACTCCGCCGCGTGGAGCTCGACCGCCAGCCGGACGTCGTACCCGTCCTCGAGCACCTTCGCAGTCACCGGGGCGACGTAGTACCCGCGCCGCGCCTTCACCGTCAGCAACCCTTCGGCGACGAGGCGTGTCAGCGCGTGGTGCACCGGGCTGCGCGAGACGCCGAGCTCCGTTGCGAGCTCGTGGAGGCTCAGCTTCGTCCCCGGGCCGACCTCTCGCGCGAGGATCCGCCGACGGAGCGTCTCGTACACCTGCTCGTTGAGGTTCGAACGCGGGAGCGTCGTCGCCATACCGCAGATGTAACATGACACCGACCGCGTGAGGCAACCCTCCCGGTGGGCCGTGGCTACGCTGGCGGCGTGAACGTGACCGTCAGGCTCTTCGCCGGGCTTCGCGAGCGGGCGGGCGTCCGCGCCAGGGAGCTCGAGCTCCCCGACGGCGCCAGCGTGAGCGACGTCTGGCCCGCGCTCGACCTCGGTGAGGAGCCGCCGGGGCTCCTGTTCGCCGTCAACCACCGGTACGCGGTGGGAGAGCACGCACTGGCGGACGGCGACGAGGTCGCCCTCATCCCCCCGGTCTCGGGCGGCGCGTTCCGGCTCTCCGAGACCCCGCTCGACCTCGGTGCCGCGGTTCGTGAGGTGGCGAGCGACGAGGCCGGCGCGATCGCGACGTTCGTCGGGACGACGCGGGCGCGCTCGCGCGGTCGCGACGTCGTCCACCTCGAGTACGAGGCGTACGAGGGCATGGCCGAGGCGGAGATGGAGCGGATCGCGGCGGACCTCTCGGCCCGCTACGACCTGACCGCGATCGCGATCCACCACCGTGTCGGCGTCGTCGAGATCGGCGAGCAGAGCGTCGTCATCGCCGTCTCCGCGCCGCACCGGGCGGATGCGCTCACCGCATGCCGCGAGGCGATCGACACCCTCAAGCGATCGGTGCCGCTCTGGAAGAAGGAGATCTACGTCGGAGGCGAGCAGTGGATCGGCCAGGGGAGCTAGGCCCGGCCCACGCCCCCGAGCCCGTGACCGCCCCCGAGCCGGCCACGCTCCCGCACGACGTCGATCGGCGGCGCGTGTCCTGGATCGGACGGCTGGTCGCCCCCGTCGTCGTCCTCGTCGGGCTCGCCGTGAAGTTCGGGGGGTTCTCGATCAAGGTCTTCGGCGTGTTCCTCGCCGTCGGCGGATACGCGTTGATCTGGGGCTGGGAGTTCGCCGTCGGCTTCGTCCTCCTGATCGCCGTCCACGAGCTCGGCCACTACGTCGAGGCGAGGCGACAGGGGCTCGACCCGGCGTTGCCGGTGTTCGTGCCGTTCCTCGGTGCGTACGTCGCGCTCCGGAACGCGCCGTTCGACCCGTGGCGGAACGCGCTCGTCTCGATCGCCGGACCGATCCTCGGCGGTCTCGGCGCCGCCGCCCTGCTCGTCGTCGGGGAGCTGCGGGACGACAGGTTCCTGCTCGCGCTCGCCTACACCGGGTTCTTCCTCAACCTCGTCAACCTGATCCCGGCGGGCCCGCTCGACGGCGGGCACGTGCTGCGCGCGTGGAAGGTGCTGCGACAGGGCGGTGGCCGGGCCCGACCCGAGGACGCCCGGAGGCTCGGCCGCGTGGTCGCCCTGCTCGCCGCCGGCACCGCGGCCGCGCTGGCGGTCGGGATGTTCGCCGCCTACGTCCCGCAGGACCGGCTGTGAGCACGAACCGGGACCTCGACCGGCGCGTCCTGCGGCGCCGGCGCGAGGCGCTCACGAGCGACGTCTCGCTCATCGCCGCCGAGTTCCTCGCCGGCTTCCAGGCGGTGCAGCGGATCCCGCGCCCGGCCGTGTCGATCTTCGGGTCGGCCCGCGTGCTCGAGTCGTCGCCGACGTACGAGGCGGCCCGGACGACGGGGAGGCTCTTCGCGGCGGAGGGGTTCGCGGTCGTCACGGGCGGAGGGCCGGGGGTGATGGAGGGCGCGAACCGGGGAGCGCGTGAGGGCAGCGGGCTCTCCGTCGGCTTCAACATCGTCCTCCCGCGCGAGCAGGCGCCCAACGACTACTGCGACCTCAGCGTCACCTTCAAGCACTTCTACGCGCGCAAGACGATGTTCGTGAAGGCGGCCGAGGGGTTCGTCATCTTCCCCGGCGGGTTCGGCACGCTCGACGAGCTCTTCGAGTCGCTCACGCTGATCCAGACCGGAGTGGTCGACACGTTCCCCGTCGTCCTCTTCGACAGCGACTACTGGGCGGAGATGCTGCACTTCCTGCGCGTCGAGACGATCGACGACGGGCTCGTCGCCGAGCACGACGTGGAGCGACTCCACGTCACCGACGACCCCGCGGAGGCGGTGCGGATCGTGTCGGACGCGTGGCGGGAGGCGATCGCGAGCGGAGACCCGTGATCGACGACGTCGACCGGGCGGTCGCCGAGGTCCGCCGCCGCTCGTCCCATGCGCCGGCGGTCGGGGTCGTGCTCGGGAGCGGGCTCGGCGCGTTCGCGGACGCGATCGAGGAGCCGGTCGAGATCCCGTACGGCGACATCCCGGGATGGCCGGTCGCGACGGCGCTCGGCCACGCGGGAGCGCTCGTGCTCGGGTCGCTCGCCGGCGTGCCGATCGCGGCGATGAAGGGGCGTGCGCACCTCTACGAGGGGCTGCCGGCACCCCGGGTCGTGTTCGGGATCCGTGTCCTCGGCCGGCTCGGTGTCGACACGCTCGTGCTCACGAACGCCTGCGGCGCGATCGACACGTCGTTCTCCCCGGGCGAGCTCGTGGCGGTCTCCGACCACCTCAACCTCCAGGGCACGTCGCCGCTCGTGGGGCCGAACGAGGACGCCCTGGGGCCCCGGTTCCCCGACATGACGAACGCCTACGACCCCGCGCTCCGTGCCGACGCCCGAGCCGCAGCGGCACGGATCGGGCTCGAGCTGCGCGAGGGCGTCTACGCGGCGTGGCTCGGGCCGGCGTTCGAGACGCCGGCCGAGATCCGCATGCTACGCGCGCTCGGCGCCGATCTCGTCGGCATGTCGACCGTGCCGGAGGTGCTCGCCGCGCGCCACATGGGGATCCGCTGCCTCGCGCTCTCCTGCGTGACGAACATGGCGGCGGGGATCCTCCCCGAGCCGCTCGACGCCGACCACGTCCTGCAGGTCGGAGGGCAGGCTGCGGGAGCCCTCACGGACCTGCTGCGCGAGCTCGTTCCTACACTGACCGCATGAGGCTCCGCGACCTCCCGTCCGTCGACCGGCTGTTGGCCGACCCCCGCCTGGCGTCGGAACCGCGCCCGCTGGCGCTGGCGGCGGCGCGGACGGTGCTCGACCGCGCTCGTGCCGCGATCCGCTCCGGCGAGGATCCCGGCGACCCCGTCGAGGCCGTCCTGTCCGAGCTGGCCGACGTGCGGCGCCCGCGGCTCCGGCGCGTGCTCAACGCGACGGGCGTCCTCGTCCACACGAACCTCGGGCGCGCACCGCTGCCCGCCGCGGCCCTCGACCGCGTCGTGGAGGTCGGCGCCGCGTACTCGACGCTCGAGCTCGATCTCGTCACCGGGGCCCGCGGGTCTCGACAGGACCACGTCGCCGAGGTGCTCTGCCGGCTGACCGGGGCAGAGGCCGCCCTCGTCGTGAACAACAACGCGGCGGCGATGCTGCTCGTCCTCGCAGCCCTCGCCGAGGGGCGCGAGGTGCTCGTCTCGCGCGGCGAGCTGATCGAGATCGGCGACGGCTTCCGCATCCCGGACGTGCTCGCGCGCTCGGGCGCGCGCCTCGTCGAGGTCGGCGCGACGAACCGGACGCGGGCGGGCGACTACGAGCGCGCCGTGACGCGCGACACCGCGCTGCTGCTGAGGGTGCACCAGTCGAACTTCCGCGTCGTCGGGTTCACCGAGCGGCCGCCGCTCGGGGAGCTCGCCGACCTCGCGGCGCGGCACGAGCTCCCGCTCGTCGACGACCTCGGCTCGGGCGCGCTCGTCGACCTCGGCGACGAGCCGACGCCGGCGTCCAGCCTCGCCGCCGGCGCCGACCTCGTCTGCTTCTCGGGGGACAAGCTGCTCGGGGGGCCGCAGGCGGGGATCGTCGTCGGGCGCGCAGCGCTGATCGAGCGGTGTCGACGGCATCCGCTGCAGCGCGCCCTGCGTGCGGACAAGCTCACGCTCGCCGCCCTCGAGGGAACCCTCTCCGTCTACCTCGATCCCGCGCGCGCCCGCGACGAGATCCCCGTGCTGCGCATGCTCTCCGAGCCGCTCGCCGAGGTGCGGATGCGCGCGGAGCGGCTCGCCGCGCTCGTGGGCGGGGACGTCGAGGAGACGGTCGCGCGTGTCGGGGGCGGTGCGCTGCCGCTCGCCGACGTCCCGAGCTACGCCTGCGCGGTCGAGGAGGCGCTCGCCGCCCGCCTCCGTGAGTGCGACCCACCGGTGATCGCCCTCGTGCGCGACGGTCGCACGTTGCTCGACGTCCGTGCGCTCGACGATGCGGAGATCGCCGAGGTGGCCGCCGCCGTCGGCGCAGCGCGATGTCGCTGACGGTCGGCACCGCCGGGCACATCGACCACGGCAAGACGTGGCTCGTGCGGGCGCTGACGGGGAAGGACACCGACCGTCTCCCCGAGGAGCAGCGACGCGGCATCTCCATCGACCTCGGCTACGCGCCGCTCGACCTCCCGGACGGGCGGCGGCTCTCCCTCGTCGACGTGCCGGGCCACGAGCGGTTCGTCCGCACGATGGTCGCCGGCGCGACCGGCATCGACCTCTTCCTGCTCGTCGTCGACGCCGGGGAAGGGGCGCGCCCGCAGACGGTCGAGCACCTCGCGATCCTGCGCCTGCTCGGCGTCGACCACGGGGTGGTGGCGGTGACCAAGGCCGACACCGTCGACGAGGAGACGCTCGAGCTCGCCCTGCTCGAGGCGCGCGAGCTCGCCCCGGATGCCGATGCGGTCGCCGTCTCGGCCAAGACGGGGGCGGGGCTCGACGACCTGCGGGCAGCGATCGCCCGCGTCGCCGACACCATCGACAGGCGTCCCGAGGAGCGGCCGACACGGCTCTACGTGGACCGGGTCTTCTCGCTCCGGGGGGTCGGCACGGTCGCGACCGGAACGCTCTGGTCGGGGTCGATCGGCGAGGGCGACGTGCTCGCGGTCGAGCCGGCGCACCGCGAGGCCCGTGTGCGCAGCGTCCAGGTCCACGACGCGGACGTCGCGCGGGCCGGGCCCGGCCAGCGCGTCGCCGTGAACCTCCCGGGCGTCGCGGCGAGCGAGCTGCGGCGCGGCGACGCGCTCGTGGCCGCCGGGGCGTACCCGGTGTCCTACCGGCTCGACGTCGTGCTCGAGGAGATCGAGCCGATCGCCGACGGCACGCGGCTCTCGGTGCATCACGGCACGCGTCGGGTGCCGTCGCGGGTCGTCCGGATCGGCAGCCGCCACGCGCAGCTGCGGCTCTCGTCGCCGCTCGTCGCCGCACGGGGCGATCGCGTCGTCCTGCGCGGTGAGACCACGGTGGGGGGTGGCGCGGTGGTCGACCCGGCCCCGCCCCGTCATCGCGACCTGGAGCGGCTCGACCGGCTCGAGCGCGGCGACGTGGCGGGTGTCGTCGATGCCCCGGTCCACGTGGACGCGCTCCGCCACGTGCTCGACAGCGATCCGGAGGGACTGGAGCGGGCCGGCCCCTGGCTCTTCTCGAAGGAGTGGCTCTCGGCGCTGGAGCACGAGCTCCGGCAGCGGATCGAGCGGGCCGACCCCCTCGACCCGGGCGTGCCGCCGCCGGCCGAGCCGTGGGTCGGGGACATCCTGCCGCTGCTGCCGTTCGAACGGCGCGGGTCGCTGCTCTACCTCCCCGGCGCCGAGGCGTCGCTCGGCGACCGGCACCTCGAGGCGGAGGAGATCGAGCGGGCGCTCGCCGCCGCCGGCGTGGCCGCGGTGAAGGTCGACGACGCCGAGCTGGCGCGCTTTCTCGAGTCGCAGGGGCGGCTCGTCCGCCTCGGCGGAGGCCATGCGATCGGGCCCGACGGCTACGAGGTGGCGCGGGACGTCGTGCTCGTGGAGTGCGCGGCGGCGGGTGAGATCACCCTCGCCCGGTTCCGTGACCTGCTCGGCACGGGCCGCCGCGACGCGCAGCTGCTCCTCGAGCGCTTCGACCAGGACGGGCTCACGCGCCGGATCGGTGACCGGCGCGTGCTCCGCCGCTCCGCGCGCGCATGATCGGCGGGAGCGGGCGACGGGGGCGAGGAGAGCGTCGCCCCTAGGGCGGCGGCGGGTCGTCGGGGCGAGGCTCCCACTCGGGCTCGGGATCGGTGCCCACGCCCTCTGCGATGCGGTTGATGTAGTTGAAGTAGGCGATCACCTGGATCGCGTCGTGGATCGTCTCGTCGTCGAGGCCGCGGCCCCGGAGCTCCCCGATGTCCTCCCCGCCGGTCGCCGCGGGCGTCAGCGTCAGCTTGACCGCGTAGTCGCAGAGGGCGCGCGTCCGCGGGTCGAGGTCGGCCTCCCGGTAGTCGTGCTCGGCGTGTCGCGCGAGCTCTTCTGGTGCGCCCTCGTCACGGAGGTCGTCGGCGTGCGCGCGGCGTCAGTAGTGGCAGTCGTTCGCGGCCGAGACGACGGTGGCGAGGAGCTCGCGCTCCTGTCGCGTCAGGCCCGACGGTCCCATCATGATCGCCTTGTAGAGCTCCATCGACCGGCGCAGCACGCCGGGCCGCAGGCTCATCGAGCGGACGATGTTGTAGACCTTGCCGGCTCGCGCGACCGCCGCCGCGTACTCCTCCGCGAGGGGGCCGCTCGCGTCCTCGGGGTCGATGAGGCGGAGGTGGGCCATGCGTCGATCGTTCCACACCGGACGTCGCTACGCTCCGCCATGGAGCGGCATGGGCCCGGTGGCCCAGCAGGTCTTCAAAACCTGTGCGGTCGTGTAACCCACGGCTAGGTCGGTTCGACTCCGGCGCCGCTCCGTTCCGGGGCCCGTGCACGCATGCTCGAGGGAGACCGCACGAGCCCGTCGAGCCCACCCCGGCGGGTGTCCGCCCGGATCCGGTTGCGACCCCGTTCACTCGGGTCACCCCCGGCAGCGCGCGCCGGCGCCGACGATCCGGGAGCCGGTGCCGAGGGCAGGCGCACCGTCCCGCTCCGCCGGCGCTCGGGGAGCGCCGGCGGAGGGCGGGATACACTCGTCTCGGTGGGTGACACCGTCCCCGGGCAGGGGACGCCGACGGATGCGAGCGTGGGATGAAGGTCTTCGAAGGGTTGTCCGGGGGAGTCGCGCCGGGCACCGAGCTGGCGATTTCCGAGCTGGGGCTCCCGGTCCGCGGGACGAGCGGGCTGCTGCTCGTCTTCTGGAAGTCGACCTGACAGGGCTGTCGGCGGGAGTGTCCCGCCGTCGTCAGGATCCACGAGCAGTTCGCTGAGCACGGCCTCGAGGTCGTCTACGTCGGGGCGATCGAGACCGACGAGTCCTGCGCCGCCTGGAAGGAGGAGTACGGGCTCGAGTTCCCGGTCGTCTCCGACCCCGACGGAGCGCTGTTCCGCGCCCTGACGAACGGGTGGGTCCCGTGGAGCGTCCTCGTCGGCCCCGACGGCACGGTCGTCTTCTCCGAGAACGAGTTCGACGAGTCGGCCTTCGCGACCGCGATCGGGCGGATGTACGAGCGGCCGGACGACAGGCGGCCGTCCGGCCGGGCACGTGTCGGGCGCACGGGCTGCACCGTCGTCCTCGGGGGCGGCACCGGTGGCCTCGTGACGGCCCGTGAGCTCCGGAGGCGGCTCTCCGCGGACCACCGGGTCGTGGTCGTCGATCGCGAACGGGAGCACGTCTTCCAGCCGTCGCTCCTGTGGCAGATGGTGGGCGCGCGTCGTCCGAGTCAGTTCAGCCGGCCGCTCGACCGACTGGAGCGCAAGGGCATCGAGTTCACGAACGCGGAGGTGCGCTCGTTGGACCTCGACGCGCGCGTCGTCGAGACGACCGCGGGCGCGCTCGAGTACGACTCCCTGGTCGTCTCGCTCGGGGCGCGGCTCGCGCCCGAGGAGGTGCGTGGCCTCGACGAGGAGGTTCACAACCTGTACACCGCCGAGGGCTGCGCACGGATCCACACCGCGCTCTCGGAGCTGCGCGAGGGGGTCGTCGGGATCCTGATCCCGGAGCTGCCGTACAAGTGCCCGGCGGCCCCGTACGAGGCGGCGTTCCTGGCCGAGTCGTACATCCGCGGCAAGGGAGTCCGCCGTGACGTCGAGATCCACGTCTTCACGCCCGAGCACACGCCGATGCCGGTCGCCCCGGCGAAGCTGGGGGAGTCCGTCGAGGAGATGATGGCGTCGCGAGGCATCCACTTCCATCCACTGTTCACCTTCGAGGAGCGGCGTCCGGAGACCCGCGAGATCGTCGCGTCCGACGGCCGCGCCCACCGCATCGACCTCCTGATCGTCGTGCCGCCCCATCGGGCACCGGACGTCGTGCGCTCCTCGCCCCTCCTCGGCCTGTCCGGCTTCGTCCACGTCGACCCGAGGACGCTGCAGACCGACGTCGACGACGTCTACGCGATCGGCGACGTCGCGACGATCAAGCTCCCGAACGGCAAGGCGCTCCCGAAGGCGGGCGTCTTCGCGCACGCGGAGGCGAAGACCGTTGCCCGGCGGATCGCGAGGAGCGCGGCCGGCGAGGCGCCAGACGCCGAGTTCGAGGGGCACGGCTACTGCTGGATCGAGCTCGGCGACGGACGCGCTGCGTTCGCCGGCGGCGACTTCTACGCGGACCCGGAGCCTCGGATCACGCTGCGGCGGCCGGGCCGGGCCCTGCACTGGGGCAAGGTCGGGTTCGAGAAGTGGTGGCTCCACCACTGGCTCTAGCCCGCCGGTACGGCCGGGGCGCGACGTGACACGGGGCGCCCCCGGACGTCAGACTGAGCAGGTGACGGAGCCGTCGCCGATCCCCGCCCCGCCCTGCGAGAGGAGCTGGTTTCGTCGGCTCTGCGACGCGCTCGCGTACGTGGCCCGCCCGGAGCACCTCAGGAGTACTCTGCGGATCGCGCTCGTCGTCGGCGTCGTGCTCACCCTCATCAACCAGGCCGACGTGATCCTCGCCGGGGACGCCACGGCTGCGACCTGGCTCAAGTGCGGCCTCAACTTCCTCGTCCCCTTCGTCGTCGCGAACCTCGGCCTCCTGACCGGGGCTCGTCGTGCGACCGATCCGGAGGCTCGGTCGTCGGGGTGATCCCTGCGTCGCGTCGCGTCGCGCGCCGGCTCGAGCCGACCTCCGGCGCTCGCCTTCCCCGTGTCGATCGCGCGGCTCTCGGCAGTCGTCGACGACCTGCGGCTCCGGGTGCCGACGGCGGCGGCGACCCGTCGCCGCTCGTGGCGGAGCCCCCGCCGGAGGCATCGACGCCGTAACATCGATCGGATGGCGAAGCCCGTCCTGCTCTCCGTCGACGACGACCCGGAGGTGCTCCGCGCCGTCGAGCGGGATCTCCGGCGTCAGTACGCGCGCGAGTTCCGCGTCCTCACCGCCTCCTCCGGAGCGGATGCGCTGGAGCTCCTGCGGCAGGTCGTGCTCCGCGGCGAGGGCGTCGCGCTCGTCCTCTCCGACCAGCGCATGCCCGAGATGAGCGGCGTCGAGTTCCTCGGGAAGGCGGCGGAGGTCGTCCCGGGCGCGAAGCGCGTGCTGCTCACCGCGTACGCGGACACCGAGGCGGCGATCACCGCGATCAACGAGCTGCACCTCGACCACTACCTGATGAAGCCCTGGCACCCGCCTCAGGAGCGCCTCTACCCGGTGCTCGACGACCTGCTCGGCGACTGGGAGGCGGCGGCGCTCGCCGCCGCCGCCGAGAGCGTCCGCGTGCTCGGGCACCGCTGGTCCGCCGACTGCCATGCCGTCCGCGACTTCCTGACCCGGAACCAGGTGCCGCACCGCTGGCTCGACGTCGAGGGCGAGGAAGGGAAGCGGCTGCTCGCGGCGGCCGTTCCCGACGGCGAGGTCGCGCTCCCGGTCCTCGTGTTCGCGGACGGGTCGACCCTGGTCGCGCCCACTCCCGCCGAGGTCGCGGAGCGGGTCGGCCTCAAGACGCAGGCGGAGCTCTCGTTCTACGACCTCGTGATCGTGGGCGGCGGCCCCGCCGGTCTCGCCGCCGCCGTGTACGGGGCGTCGGAGGGGCTCCGCACCGTCCTCGTCGAGCGCGAGGCGAGCGGAGGACAGGCCGGTCAGAGCTCGCGCATCGAGAACTACCTCGGCTTCCCCTCGGGGCTCAGCGGCGCGGACCTCGCGCGGCGCGCGATCGCGCAGGCGACCCGCCTCGGTGCCGAGCTCCTGACGGCGCAGGAGGTGACGGCGATCGAGGCGCACGGGCCCACCCGCGTCGTGCGCCTCGCCGACGGCGCCGAGATCGGCTGCCACGCCGTGCTCATCGCCACCGGCGTGTCGTACCGTCGGCTCGAGGCCGGGGGCGTGGAGCGGCTGACGGGGCGCGGGATCTACTACGGCGCGGCGCTCGGCGAGGCGGCGTTCTTCGCCGGGCGCGACGTGATCGTGGTCGGCGGCGCGAACTCCGCGGGCCAGGCCGCACTCCACCTCGCCCAGACGGCCCGGGTGACGCTGGTGCATCGCGGCGACTCCCTCGCGAAGTCGATGTCCAGGTACCTGATCGACCGGATCGAGGGCCACGACAACATCGAGGTGCGGCTCGAGACGAGGATCGTCGAGGCCCACGGTGACGAGAACCTCGAAGGCATCACCCTCGCGACGGCGTCGGGCGAGCAGGAGCGCGTTCCCGCCGATGGGATGTTCGTGTTCATCGGCGCGGAGCCGCACACCGCCTGGCTGGGACGGCTCGTCGCCCGCAGCGCCCGCGGCTTCGTCCTCGCCGGCCAGCAGGTGCTCGCCGGCGACAACGGGGGTGCTCCTCCCTGGCCGCTCGAGCGGGCCCCGTACCTGCTCGAGACGAACGTCCCGGGGGTGTTCGTCGCGGGCGACGTCCGCGACGAGTCGATCAAGCGCGTCGCGTCGTCGGTCGGCGAGGGCGCGATGGCCGTCTCGTTCATCCACGCGTACCTGCGCGAGCTCTGACCGCTCGTCTCAGGCCGCGGGCTCGTCGCTCGTCGCGTCGGCGTCCTCCGGGACGCCCTCGCCGGGGAGGCGCACGGTGAACACGGTGCGGCCCGGGGCCGAGTCGACGGTGATCGTCCCCTGGTGCTTGTCGACGATCACGGAGTAGGTCGTCGCGAGGCCGAGGCCGGTTCCGCGCCCGGGGTCCTTCGTCGTGAAGAACGGGTCGAAGACCTGCGTCTGCAGCTCCACGGGGATGCCGGGGCCGTCGTCCTCGATCTCGATCACGCCGAAGCCGTCCTCGAACCTCGTCCGGATCGTGAGCGACCCCTTGCCGTCCATCGCGTCGACGGCGTTGTCGATCAGGTTCGTCCACACCTGGTTCAGCTCGCTCCCGAACGCCCGGATCCTCGGCATGTTCGCGCAGTAGTCGCGGTGCACCCGGATGCCGTCCTTCAGCTTGCTCCGCAGGATCACGAGCGTGTTGTCGAGCCCCTCGTGCACGTCGATCTCCTGCACCGGGGCCTGGCCCAGGAACGAGTAGTTCTTGAGCGCGCGCACGAGCTCCGAGATCCGGGTCGAGCCCTCTCCGATCTCGTAGAGCAGCGAGTAGACGGGGTAGGCGTACGCCGCCCACGTGACCACCGGGACGACGGCGCCGTCCGGCAGGGCGTCGGCGAGTGACGACAGCTCGGCTGCGTCGAGGCCCTGGGAGACGAGGGCGGGTGCGAGCTCCCACGGGTCGTCCACCGCACGCTCCTCGAGCCACTCCTCGACCGCGCTCTCGAGATCGGACCGGGTGAGGGCGTCGAACGCGTCCGGACGCCCGGCGTGCAGCCTCGCCTGCTCCTCGAGCGCCCGCAGCAGCTCGCGCGCGTTGGCAGGGAGCTCGGTCGCGTGGAGCCCGAGCTGCGCCTCCTCGAACCGTGCGAAGACGTCGCGTAGCTGGTCTGCGGCCCTGCTCGTGGCGGCCGCGGGGTTGTTCAGCTCGTGCGCGACGCCGGCGACGAGAGTCCCGAGCGTCGCCATCTTCTCCGACTGTCGCAGCGCCCTCTCCGCCTGTCGCTGGAGCGTGACGTCCGTGCCGTACACGAAGACGAGCTCCGAGTCGGGGTCGGAGCGGTGCGTGAACACGTAGACGCGGTCGTCGACCACCGCCTCGAGGGGCACCGGCTCCGACGAGCCGAGGATCCTCCGCCACAGCTCCTCGCCGACCTCGGGGCAGATCTCGAGCCACGAGCGGCCGACGAGGCCGTCGCCGAGCACGGCACGTGCGGCCACGTTGTCCATGAGCACCGTGCCGGCGGTGTCGGTGCGGATCACGGGCCCGGGGTTCATGTCGGGGAATCGAGCGACCTCGGCCAGCTGTGCCGCCTGGTCCGCGAGCCGGCGCTCGGCCGTCCGGCGCTCGGTGATGTCGGCGCCGAACGCGAACACGGAGTCTCGAGGCTCTCGGCACACGTGCGTGAAGAGCACGGCGACCTCGCCGACCTGCGCCTCGTGCGTGACCGGGCGCTCGCTCGCGAGGACGGTCGCCCACGTGTCCCGGGTCATGCCGGGGCAGACGTCGAGCCACGAGGCGCCGACGAGGTCACCGCCCGCGAACAGCGAGCGCGCGGCCGCGTTCGCGAGGACCACGGTGCCGGCGGCATCGAGCCGGCACACCGGCCCCGGGTTCATCTCCGGGAGCTCGGCGAGCGTGACGACCTCCGCCTCGAGCCGTCGGCGGAGGGATCCGTCGCGAACCATCATCACCAGCGCGTCCGGCTCGTCGCCGACGGTCTCGCGGCAGACGGCGCCGATCAGCCACAGCTCGTCGCCGTTCGGGCAGCGCCCGAGCAGCTCGACCTCGCCGACGCCGTTCCCCCGGTCGACCGCGTCCGTCAGCGTCGAGAGGGCATCCGATGCGCCGAGGAGCTCGCCGAGCGGCCTCCCGCGCGCGTCGTCCGGGGGCACCCCCAGCAGCGAGCCGAAGCGGCGGTTGGCGTACAGCACCGTCCCGTCCCGGCCGCGTGCGACGACGACGGCGGCGGGAAGGAGCTCCGGGATCCGTGACAGCCAGGTGTGGTCGGGGCCGTGGGAGGACACAGGGGATGAGGGTGAGGGTGCCGCCGCCGTCTGTCAAACGGGCCACGGGCCGTCGAGGGCGCGGCCCCGGAGGCTCGCCGCCCTCGCCGCCTTCTCTCCGCGGGCGTCCCGGGCCTGCTCCCGGTGCGACACGTGGCGCGGCGGGAGCGCAAGGGAGTAGTGTCTCGGCTCGTACCGGCGAAGGAGGGTCGATGCCTCACTCGGCAACCGCAGCGCAGCTCGGGCGGGAGCTCACACGATCCCGGCCCGAGAAGAACGCGTCCGCCTGGGCGGACGTCCTCGCCGACGTCCCGCTGTTCGCGGGGCTGAGCCGACGGCACCTGCGCAAGGTGGCGGGCATCGCCCGCATCGTGCGCTTCGACGACGGCAGCGCGATCGTCCGCGCCGGCCAGGATGGCGACTCGTTCTTCGTGCTCGTCGAAGGGAGCGTCCGGGTGTCGCGCCGTGGCCTCCCGTCCTTGAGCCTCGAGGAGGGGAGCTTCTTCGGCGAGATGGCGTTGCTCGACGGCGGGCCGAGGACGGCGACCGTGACCGCGAAGGGGCCGATCGCCTGCCTCGTGATCGGCCGCCCACGCTTCCTCAAGCTGCTGCGGAGCGAGTCGGCGATCGCCGTCGCGATGGTCGAGGAGCTCGCGCGCCGGCTGCGGGCCACGCAAGCGATCGCCTGACCGTGCCGGTCTTCATCGGTTCGTAAGGTCGCGTAACACCTCCGCAAGACGGCTCCGGGTACACCTGGGGCATGCACAGGGTCGTCCTCACCGCCCGCCCGTCGAAGCGTCGGCGCCCGGTCGGCTGGCTGGCGGTCCTGCCGGCCGTGCTCGCCGTGCTCGCGGGGATCTGGGTCGCGGGTGGAGTGGTCACCGACGACGCCCGCGCATCGATGGCGCTCACGGCGCTCTGGTTCGCCGCCGTCGTCGTGCTCGCCACGCTCGCCTGGCGCCGTGCGCCCTCGCTGCGGCCGGCGGCGGCCGCAGCGGTGCTCGCCTTCGTCGCCGTCGGCGGCTACCTCGCCTACACGTCCACCGTCGACACGACCGTGAGCGAGACGCTCGTCGACGGCCCGGCGGTGCTCGAGGGGTCGTTCGGCGGACTGGCCCACCCCACGGAGGGCACCGCCGCAGTCGTCGAGCGGGCGGGCGAGCGGACGCTGACGCTCGCCGGCTTTCGCACCGACCCCGGGCCCGACCTCTACGTGTACGTCGTCCCCGGTCGCGTGGCGGGCGGGTCGGTCGACGGCGGCGTGCGGCTCGCCCGGTTGAAGGGCAACGTGGGCGACCAGCAGTACGCGCTCCCCGCGAGCCTCGACCTCGCCGACGGCGCGACGGTCGTGATCTGGTGCCGCGCCTTCAGCGTCGCGTTCGGGGCTGCGCAGCTGACGACCGACGCCTGACCGTCCCGGTCTGGCGGGGCTCACCGGCGCCGTCCGGTGGCGCGTCCCCCGCGGCACGCCGTCCTACGATGCGCAGGTGATCTTCTTCGTCGTGCTCGCGACGGGATTCGCCGCGGGGCTGCTCGCGAACCTGCTCGTGCCGGGGCCACGGAGGCTGTCGCTGGCCGCAACCGCCGTCGTCGGCATCGTCGGCGCCGGGATCGGGCTGACGATCGCCGAGCTCGCGGGGGGCGGCAACGTCCTCGCCCGGTTCCTGCTCGCGGTCGCCGGGGCCGTCGTCGTGCTGCTCGTCACCGAGCGGGTCGTGTCGCGGCGGCGGGCGGCATCGCGCCCCGTCGGGGTCGCGGAGCTGATCGCCGCCGGGGAGTCGGGGACGGTCGAGTTCAAGGGCTCGGCGCGGCGGAACCGGCACACGGGTGAGCGGGACGATCGTCTCGAGCTCGTGATCGCGAAGACGATCGCCGGGTTCCTCAATGCCCAGGGCGGGACGCTGTTGGTCGGCGTTGCCGACGACGGGTCCGTCGTCGGCCTCGACGGCGACTACGCGGTGACGACCAAGGGGAACCGGGACGGGCTCGAGCTGTGGCTCCGCGACTACCTCTCGCAGCGGCTGGGCACGGAGGCCCTGCTGGACGTCACTGTCGCGTTCGAGGTCGTCGACGCGCACGACGTGTGCCGCGTCGACGTCGCTGCGTCGAGTCGGCCGGTGTTCCTCTCCGAGCCAGGACGGCAGACCGCCGACCTCTACGTGCGGGCGGGCAACACGACGAGGCGCCTGCGCACGGACGAGGCGATCGGCTACGTCGCCGAGCGCTTCCCCGCCGCGGTCGGGCGCTGAGCTCGTGCCGGGCCGGGGGCGACGGTAGGCTCAGTCGTCACCGGAGGCCTCGTGAGCAGGAGACTGCGTCTCATCCTCGTCGTGCTCGGCGTGACCGCCCTCGTCGCGGCCGCCGCCGTCGTCGTCTGGCGCGTCGTGCTGAGGGACACGGCGACGCCGGCCTCGATCGACGATGCCCTCGCCCGCTACCGCGAGAGCGCCGCGAGCGGCGAGACACCCGTTCCCCCCGGGGTCTACGTCTACTCGACGTCGGGCTCCGAGTCGGTCAGCGCCCTCGGCGGCACGACCCATGCCTACCCGCCGCGCTCGACGATCACCGTCACCGCCTCCCCCTGCGGGATGGCGCTGCGCTGGGACGTGCTCGAGACGCGGTCGTCCGAGTGGACGATCTGCACGGACGGCGAAGGGGGCGTCGTGCAGCGACTCGACGGCTGGATCGAGAACCACCAGTTCTACGGACAGGACGACAGCACGACGTGGCGCTGTGAGGGCTCACCCTGGCTCGTGGGCAGCGATGCCGTCGGTGCCACGTTCCCGCACACGTGCGACGGCGGGGACACGACGCAGACCGGCACCGTGACGGTCGTCGGGGAGGAGCCGGTCGACGTGGGCGGCGTCCCGGTCGAGACGCTGCGCCTGCGCCTCGAGGCGGAGGAGACGGGCGCCTCTCGCGGCCCGCTCGTGGAGGAGCGGTGGGTGGAGCGCGAGACGGGGCTCCCCGTCCGGCTCGTCTACCGCATCCGGACCGACAACGACTCCGTGATCGGGGACGTCACCTTCGAGGAGCGCTACGAGCTCGACCTCCTCTCTCTCGAGCCGCAGACGTGACGGGCCCGACCGCGCTCCGCCGCCGCCTCGGCGCACTCCGGCTCGCCCCCGACGGCGAGCCACGGCCGGAGGCACCGCTCGGGAGAGGGCCGCTCGCGGCCCACGTGCTCGCGAAGGTGATCGACGCTGCGGCGTGGGGAGGCTGCCGGGTCCCGCCGCGAGTCGCGCACGCGCTCGCCACGATCGGCGGCACGGCCGAATGGGCCCTGCGGCCGCAGAAGCGGCGCGCCCTCGCCCTCAACCTCGCACACGCCATCGACCGCGCTCCCGACGATCCCGTGACGGCGATGCTCGCCCGTCGGGAGATCGTGAACGAGGCGCACCGATCCGCCGACCTGCTGTGGGCGCTCGGTCGGCCCGACGAGATGCTGCGCACGACGCCCGTGGAAGGAGTCGAGCATGCGCAGCGTGCCGCCGCCGAGGGGAGAGGCCTGATCCTCGCGGGGATCCACGTCGGCGGCTGGGAAGTCGCGACGGCGGTACCGCGGGCGGTCCTCCCCGTGCCGACGTCGGTGATCGTCGCCGACGACTGGCTCGCATGGGCGATCGCGCACATGCGTGCGACCGCGGGGCTCCGCGTCGTCTACCGGACCGAGCCGGCGATCCGCGCCGCACGGCTGCTCCGGAGCGGGGAGGCGCTCCTCGTCCTCGGCGACGACGGCTGGGGCGCCGATCCGCGCGGCTACGAGGTGCGGTTCCTCGACGGACGGGCCGTGCTCCCGGCCGGCATCGTCTCGCTCTCGCGGCTCACGGGCTCGCCGATCGTCTGCTTCTTCGTGCTCCCGGAGGGCCCTCGCCGGTGGCGCGTGCTCATCGACCCCGCCGTCGCGCCGCCCGGACGCCGTGAGGGGCCCGTGGGCGAGCAACGGGTCCTGCAGGAGCTCGCCGACCGGTGGAGCGAGGTCATCCGCGCCTACCCGGAGCACTGGGCGGCGGCGTACCGCATGCGCTGGGTGCAGCCCGGGGAGCCGGGGTCGTGAGCGCCGCCCGGTCGGGCGTCCGGGAGGTCGCGCTCGGGCTCGGCGCCTACGCCGCATACCTCCTCGTGCGGCGCGCCGTGCTCACGCCGTCCGGCAGGCGGCGCGCGCGCCGGAACGCCGAGCGCGTGCTCGGGCTGGAAGGCCGCCTCGGGATCGACGTCGAGCCCGTGGTCCAGCGCGCGGCCCTCCGCCTGCCGACCCTCGTGCACGTCCTCAACGTCGGCTATGCCGGCGCCAACGTGATGCTCAGCGTCGGGTGGCTGATCCTCCTCTACCGGCGGCGGGACGCGGGCTTCGCGCGCGAGCGCCGCGCCGCCGTCGCCGCGTTCACCGGTGCCCTGCCCGCCTTCCTCGTGTTCCCGTGCGCCCCTCCGCGCACCCTCGACGGGTTCGTCGACACGCTTGCGTCGCGTGGGATCGACATCGAGCATCCGTTCCTCGTGCGCTTCTACAACCCGGTCGCGGCGATGCCCAGCCAGCACCTCGCGTTCGCCGTCGTCACCGGCACCGGCGTGGCGGCCCGGGCCCGGTCGCGGCCCGGTCGCGTCGCGTGGCGCTCGTACCCCGCGCTCGTCGCGCTCGTCGTCGTCGCGACGGGGAACCACTACGTCCTCGACGTCGCCGCGGGGGCCGCGCTGGGCGTCGCCGCACGGGCGCTCACCCGGTGACCGACTCAGAGCTCGAGACCGAAGCCGGGTCGGAGGCCGAGCCCCGGCCGGAATGGCGGCGCATCGCGCTCGGCGGGGTGCTGGCGCTCCTCGTCGGGGCCGGCGTCGTGCTCCTGATCGGCCGCGCCGCCGGCTTCTCGAAGCTGTCCTCCACGCTGCGCGGCGCGGACCCCGAGTGGCTCGCCGTCTGTGCTGCGGGGCAGGTCGTCGTCTTTGCGGGCTACACGGGCGTCTACCGCGCCGCCGTCCGCTTCGAGGGCGGGCCGGAGATCGACTACCGGCTCTCGCTGCGGGTCGTGCTCGCGAGCTTCGGGCTCACGCAGCTCGTGGCCGCAGGGGGTGCCGCCGCGCTCGCGATTACCTACTGGGCGCTGCGGCGCGTCGGCAACGCACGTCGCGACGCCCTCGTCCGGCTGATCGGGCTCAACACGTTCGTGTACTTCGTGTTCGCGCTGATCGGCCTCGGCGCCGCAGTGGCCGCCCTCGTTCTCGACACGGCGCCGCTCGCGATGACGCTGCCCTGGATCGTGATCATCCCGACGCTCCTCCTCGCGGCTCGCTGGTTCACCGCTCCCGCTCGCGTCGCGGGCTGGGCGCAGGACCGGGGCGGGTGGCTGCGGCGGGCGCTCGGCGTCGGCGTCGCCGCCGCCTGGTGGGTCCGGCGGGCCGTCTCCACGCCCGACGGGCGCACGCTCGCGCCGTGGGCGGTGGCGTACTGGGGAGGCGCGATCGCGAGCGTCTGGGCGGGCCTGCACGCCTTCGGCGCCGACGTCTCGGTCACCGCGCTCGTGCTCGCCTTCACGACCGGCTACGCCGCCCAGGCGATCCCGCTGCCGTTCGTCGCCACCGGCGGGGTGGACGCGGCGATGACGTTCGCGTTGACGGCGATCGGCGTCCCGCTGGAGCAGGCGCTGCTCGGCGTCGTCGCGTACCGTGTCTTCGCGTTCTGGCTCCCGCTCGTACCGGCGCTCGTGCTCGCGGCGATGCTCCCCGCCACGGGGCACCGGCTGGAGGCTGCGGGTCGGGCGGCGTCGCTCGCTCGTCCTGCAGGGCCGGGCTGACGCCGGTTCGGCGGACGGCCGTGAGCACGCTGTCGTCGGTCGGGAGCTCCTCCCGCGTGGCTCAGTCGTCGGCCTGACCGCTCTCCTCGCCGTCCGGGCGCGGCGCCGGTCGCTCGACCGTCACGTCGGGGTCGACCGGGGGAAGCCGCGTCGCGGCGGTCACGGCGGCCAGGTCGTGCTGGCCCTCGAGCATCGTCCGCTCGACCGGCGCGACGAACCAGGACGGGTCGGCGTCGGCGGGGACGGGAGGAGCGGGCGGGGGCGCCATCAGCAGCTCGTCACGTCTGCGCTCGGCGCGCGAGGCGGCCCATTCGATGAGTGCGACGAGCGCCCAGGCGCCCGCCATCACGGCCAGGATCGCCACCGCGTCGAGGTCGGCGAGCGCCGCGCCCGCTGCGCAGGCGGCGAGGAAGAGGCCCTCGAGGAGCAGTCGCGGGATCTGCGGACGCCTGCGGATCGCCGGCTCGAGCGCGCCGAGCCACTCGTGCGACACGGGACGCGGGGCGTCGCCGTCGTCCTCCCAGCCCGGCTCCGACGGCAGCGATGGCGACGAGAGCCGACGGACGTCCGCCTGCAGCGTGTCGATGCGGTCGGAGAGCCGACGCAGCTCGGTGGCGAGCTCGGTCGAGAGGTCGTCGTCGACCGGTGCGGGCTCGCTCACGGCTCCTCGGTGGTCATCGCGTCGATCGCCTGCTGGGCCTTCTCGTGGATCCGGGCGCGTCGTTCCTCGAGCGACGCGTCGTCTGCGCCCTCGGCCGCCGGCGCCGTGGCGACGTCGCCGGTGCTCGGCGGAGCATCGCGCGTCTCCGAGAGCTTCCGCCGGAGCTCGGCTGCGGGGTCGTCGGCGATCGCGCCCTCGGCCCCGTCGACGGGTGCGCGACGGCGCCGACGCAGCAGCCGCGCGATCCCCGTCACCGCCGCGATCGCTGCCACCCACTTCCAGAGTCGACCCACGAAGAGGCATCCTACCGCGCCCTGTCGGCTGCTACCCTTGCACGGCTTCCTGCTCCGTCCCGCGGCACCTCGTTCCCGGTGTCGCCTGCAGGCGGAGCCGATTCAGACCGAGGGAAGGAGTCGAGGGAACCCGTGAACGAGTACGAGATCCTGCTGCTGCTGGACCCCGACCTCGCCGAAGAGGGGCAGGGCGAGGTCGTCGCTCGCATCCGCGAGCTGGTGGAGAAGGGTGGTGGCGCCTGGGTGCACCACGAGCCATGGGGGCGCCGCAAGCTCGCCTACGAGATCGACCACAAGGGCGAGGGCAGCTATCACCTGCTGCACGTCGACTGCGGGCCCGAGACGCTCGACGAGGTGGCGCGCGTGCTCAAGATCGACGACGCCGTGATGCGCCACATGTCCACTCGTCGTATCCAGACAGGGACCGAACAGACCGTAGCGGTGGGCGGCCCGACCGGCGACGATGTCGGCGTCGAGGCTGCGTCCGCGTCCGAGGAGGAGTAACCATGGCCGCCAACGTCAATCGCGTCGTCCTCGTCGGGAACCTGACCCGGGATCCCGAGCTGCGCCACACACCGTCGGGGACCCCGGTCTGCTCGCTCCGGATCGCCGTCAACTCGCGGCGCAAGGACGAGACCGGACAGTGGGTCGACAAGCCGAACTACTTCTCGATCACCGTCTGGGGCCAGCAGGGCGAGAACTGCGCGCAGTACCTGTCGAAGGGCCGCCCCGTCGCCATCGACGGGCGCCTCGACTGGCGCGAGTGGGAGACGCAGGACGGTGCCAAGCGCGAGGCCGTCGAGGTGGTCGCCGAGACCGTCCAGTTCCTCGGCAGCCGCGGCGACGGCGAGGGCGGCAGCAGCTACGTCCCGGCGGGTGCCGGGGGAGCGGCAGCCGACGCCGACTTCCCGTCTCCGGCATCCGACGACGACATCCCCTTCTAGGAGCCGACATGCCCCCCAAGCCGATGAGGAAGCGCACGGGCCCGGGAGCTCCGGGAGGCCGGCGCAAGAGCTGCCACTTCTGCAAGGACAAGGTCGCGGAAGTCGACTACAAGAACGTCAACCAGTTGCGACGCTACATCTCCGAGAAGGGCAAGATCCGCAACCGCCGCATCACCGGTGCGTGTCGCCGGCATCAGCGCCAGGTGGCGGTGGCGGTCAAGCGGGCGCGGGAGATGGCGCTCCTGCCGTACGTCTCCGGGTGATCGCATGAACGTGATCCTTCTCCAGGACGTCGAGAAGCTCGGCCTCAAGGGCGACGTCGTCGACGTCAAGCGCGGCTACGCCCGGAACTTCCTGCTCCCGCGGCGCCTCGCCGAGGTCGCGACGCCGGGGCGCGTGGCCGAGATCCGGCGGGTCGAGGCCGAGCGTGCCCGCCACGAGGCGCGGAGCGCGGAGCAGGCGACGGCGATCGCCGACACCCTGACGAAGACCGTGCTCCGCTTCGAGGTCAAGGCCGGTCCCACGGGATCGCTCTTCGGCTCGGTGACGCCGAGCGACATCGCCGACGAGATCTGGCGCACGCGGAAGGTCCGCGTCGATCGCCGCAAGATCCAGATGGATGCGATCAAGCGGATCGGACGCTTCACGGTGCCGATCCAGGTGTACGAGGACGTCGTCGCCGAGGTGAAGACGCTGGTCGTCCCCGAAGGCGGCGAACTGCCCCCGGAGGAGGAGCTCGCCGCGCTCGAGGCGGCCGAGGCGGCGGAGGCCGCCGAGACGGCACGGGCCGAAGCGGAGGCCGAGGCCGCGGTCGAGGCCGCGGTGGCGGAGGTCGTGGCGCTCGAGGACAGCGAGCTCGAGGCCGAGGAGACGACGATCGACGCGGAGCCGCCCGCGGCCGACGACGGCCACGAGGCGGACGACGCGGAGCAGACGACGCCGTAGACGGCGAAGGCCGGGGGCGTCGGCTCGCCGCGCCCCCGCCCGGCCGTCCACGGGCTTTCGCACAGCCCTGTGGACGGACGCGCGAATTTCCCGCTCCGAGCGCTCGTTGCCGGTGGGAGAACGGGCTCCGGACTGGGGAGAATCCCTCCGGCGCTGGGGATAGCATACGAACGTGCGTTCCGTTCTCCCTGCACCCGTGGCCCGGCAGGTCCCGTTTCGCGCCGTCCGGAAGAGACGCTTTGATCCCCCGCGATGACGATCGCTCCCTCGCCTACGCCCACCGCCGGTCGCGTGCCGCCGCAGAACCTCGAGGCCGAGGAGTCGGTCCTCGGGGCGATGCTCCTGTCCCCGACGGCGGTCGGGGCGGTCACGGAGATCCTCGACGCGTCGGACTTCTACCGCGACTCGCACGCGACGATCTACCGGGCCGCCCTCGCCCTCTGGACGAAGGGCGAGCCGGTCGACGCGATCACGCTCGCCGACGAGCTCGACACCCGCGGTGAGCTCGAGGGCGTCGGCGGGCCGTCCCGGATCGCGGAGCTGGCGGCACTCGTGCCGGCGACGTCGAACGTCGAGCACTACGCGCGGATCGTCAAGGAGATGGCGACGCTCCGTGGTCTCGTGCGCGTCGGGTCCGAGATCGCCCGCCTCGGCATGGACCGCCCGGGCGAGACGAGCGACCTCGTCGATCGGGCGGAGCAGCTGGTGTTCGACCTCGCCCAGGAGCGCGTCACCGGTGACTTCGCGCACATCGACTCGCTCCTGCGCGACAGCTTCGAGCGGATCATGCACCTCTACGAGGCCGGGGCGGAGCTCACGGGGATCCCCTCGGGGTTCCGTGACCTCGATCGGCTGACCTCCGGCTTCCAGCCCGGGAACCTGATCATCCTCGCCGCCCGTCCGTCGATGGGGAAGTCGGCGCTGGCGCTCTGCGCGGCGGCGAACCTCGGCGTGCGCAGCGACACTCCGGTCGCGCTCTTCACGCTCGAGATGTCGAAGGCGGAGGTGACGCAGCGGCTGATGTGCAGCGAGGCGAAGGTCGAGTCGAACCGCCTCCGCTCCGGGAAGCTCGCCCAGGACGACTGGCCGCGCCTCACGGCCGCCTGCGACAAGCTCATGAAGGCGCCGATCTACGTCGACGACACGGGCTCGATCACGATGATGGAGCTCCGCTCCAAGGCCCGGCGGCTGAAGTCCCGGGAGCCGCGCCTCGGCCTGATCATCGTCGACTACCTGCAGCTGATGACCTCGGGGTCGACGGTCGAGAACCGCGTGCAGGAGGTCTCCCAGATCTCCCGCTCGCTGAAGGTGCTCGCCCGCGATCTCGACGTGCCGATCCTCGCGCTCTCCCAGCTGTCCCGCGCGGTCGAGCAGCGTCACGACAAGCGCCCGATCCTCTCCGACCTCCGTGAGAGCGGCAGCATCGAGCAGGACGCCGACCTCGTGTTCTTCGTCTACCGCGACGAGTACTACAACGGCGAGGAGTCGGAGCAGCAGGGCATCGCGGAGGTGATCCTCGCGAAGCACCGGAACGGGCCCACCGACTCGTTGAAGCTGAGCTTCCTCAAGCGCTACGCGAAGTTCGCCGACCTCGCCGGCGCCTAGCGCAGGCCGTCGCACCGCTGCGTTCGCCCCGCTCGTCCGCGGGAAGCCCGTCCTCGACCGCGCACGCACCGCGAGGCCCGCGGGGGCAGCGCGGACGCGACGAGTCCCCGGCGCCGGAATCAGTGTGACATTTGACACATTCTGCGCGGCGTTGGAGAATCGACGCCACGCAACGCGCCGAAAGGAGATCACCGTGTCCTGGAGCCTCAAGGGGAGCTACGCGGAGACGTGCTCGTGCGATCTGATGTGCCCCTGCAACTTGTCCTTCGACCACGGGGCGACCTACGACTTCTGCCGCGCCACGCTCGCCTTCCACGTCCGCGAGGGAGAGATCGAGGGGACCGACGTCGGGGGGCTCAATGCGGCCTTCATCGTCGACAGCCCGAAGGTGATGACGGACGGCAACTGGCGGCTCGGGATCTTCGTCGACGAGCGGGCGACGGACGAGCAGGCGGAGAAGCTCACCGCCGTCTTCAGCGGGCAGCTCGGTGGCCCGATGGGGGCGCTCGCGCCGCTCGTGGGCGAGATGGTGGGCGTCGAACGCGTCCCGATCGAGATCGTCGACGACGGCGTCCGGCACAGCGTTCGCATCGGGGACGCGATCGACTTCGAGATCGAGGACATCGTCCCGTTCGGTGTCGAGACCGGCGAGCCGGTGCGGCTCGCGGGAATGTTCCATCCCGTCGGCTCGGAGCTCACCGCCGCGGAGGCGAAGCGGTCGCGCATCGACGCGTTCGGGATCGAGTACGAGGGCAAGTCGGGCCTGTCGACGGCCGAGTTCTCCTGGGCCGCCTGAGCGCATGATCGCGTCGGCACGGGGTCGCTCTCCGGGCGCCGGGGGTCTCGCGCCTGCCTTCGCCGCCGCACGCGCCCGCCTGGGGCTCGTCGCGCTGCTCTTCGCCCTCGCCGGCCTCGGCTGGTGGTGGACGATCGACCAGATGCAGGGGATGGACGACGGGCCGTGGACCGGTCTCGGGACCTTCGGCTGGTTCCTCGCGGTCTGGGTGGTGATGATGGCGGCGATGATGTTCCCGTCCGTGGCGCCGACGGTCGCGCTCTACGCGCGCATCACGAGGGGCCGGTCGCCCGTCGGCCCGCTGCTCTTCTCCGCCGGCTACCTCGTCGCGTGGACCAGTATCGGCGCGCTCGCGTTCGCAGTCGCGACGATCGGCGGGCGGATCTCGGGTGACGTGCTCGCGTGGGACCGGGCGGGGCGCTGGGTCGCGGGGGCGACGCTCGTCGTCGCGGCGGTCTACGAGTTGACGCCGCTCAAGGACGTCTGCCTGGGGAAGTGCCGCACGCCGCTCGGCTTCCTGCTCGGCGCGTGGCGTGATGGAGCGGTCGGAGGGCTGCAGATGGGAATCCGGCACGGCGGCTGGTGCATCGCCTGTTGCTGGGCGCTGATGGCATCGCTCTTCGCCCTCGGCGTCATGAGCATCGCCTGGATGGCCTTCGTGGCCGCGTTGATCGCGTTCGAGAAGCTGATCCCGTCCCGTCGTGCCGCGACCTACGGCACGGCCGTCATCCTGCTCGGGCTCGGCATCCTGCTGCTCGCCGCCCCCGACGCGATCCCCGCGTTCACCACCCCGGGGGGCGGGCACATGTCCGACATGAGCTGAATCCACGACCGGCACTCCGAGTGTGCGACGCCGTCAACGGCTCCGGCGACCGCACTCACCACGACGAAGGAGGATCCGATGTACGCACGTGTCACGACGGTGACCGGCGCCCCCGCGAACGTCGACGCGGGAATCGACAACTTCCGTGCCAACGTCGCCCCGTTCGTCAGGGAGGCGGGTCGCGGGTCGATCCTGCTCGTCGATCGATCGACGGGCAAGGCGATCTCGATCACGCTCTGGCCGGACGAGGCGGCGCTGGCCGCGAGCGAGGAGCGCGCGAACGCGCTTCGGGCCCAGGCCACCGACGAGATGGCGGCGGGGGCGCCCACGGTCGAGCGGTTCGAGGTCGCCGCGCTCGACGTGTAGTACGGCGACACCCGGCCCATTCCCCACCGTTCGCGGCAGCGTCGGCACGCCACACCGCGGGTCGGGCCAGGCGGCAGGGATGCCCGTCCGGCCGTCGCTCGCGGCGCCGTCGAGTCACCCACGACATCGAGGCCCCAACGACGGCCGATGACGGCAGCGCTGCGCCGCCGCGGTCACCGACACGGTACGGGCCGTCGTGCTCGCCGTATGCTTCGTGCCTCGTGAGCGCCTTCCGTCGTCACACGCCCGCCCCGTACGACCAGATGTGCGCCGAGTTCGCCTGGGAGGTCCCGGAGCGCTACAACATCTGCACGGACGTGCTCGACAAGCACGCGCCCGAGGGCCTCGCCATGCTCTGGGAGGACTGGCAGGGGGCCGAGCGCCGACTGACGTTCGGGGAGATGCAGGCGCTGACGGCGAGGACGGCGAACGCGCTGCGCTCGTACGGGGTGGAGGAGGGCGACCGCGTGGCGGTGATGCTGCCGCCCCTCCCGGAGGCGGCGGCCTGCTTCCTCGCGACGTACAAGATCGGCGCGATCCTGCTCTCGCTGTCGATCCTCTACGGCGACGACGCGATCGCGCACCGCCTCCGGGACTGTGCGGCGAAGGTCGTCGTCACGGACTCCGCGAACCGGCACCGCATCGACGCGGTGCGCGGCGAGCTGCCGGGGCTCGTCCACGTCCTCGTCGTCGACGGGGAGTTCGGGCGCTCCGTCGAGCAGTCCTCGGCGACCTGCGCGACGCTCGCGACGTCGAGCGAGACCCCTGCGCAGATCTACTACACCTCGGGCACGACCGGGAACGCGAAGGGGATCGTCCACGCGCACCGCTACCTGCTCGGTCACAACGAGTTCGAGCTCTCCCACGACGTGAGGGCGGACGAGGTGTTCCACGCAACCGGCGAGTGGGCGTGGATCGCCGGCATCGTCCCCGGGATCCTCGGGCCGTGGCGCCTCGGCGCCCCGATCGCGGTGTTCGCGCGGAAGGGCGGGTACGACCCCGTGCAGACGCTCGAGCTGCTCGACAGGCACCGCGTCCGCAACCTGTTCGCGACGCCGACCGCGCTCCGTGCGATGGCCGCGCTCGGGGACGTCTCCGGCAGGTACCCGGGGATCGACCTGCGCATCGCGTGCTGTGCCGGTGAGCCGCTCAACCCGGAGGTGATCCGGTGGTTCGAGTCGCAGTTCGGGATCGTCCCGTTCGACTACTACGGCCTCTCCGAGAGCTACCCGCTGTGCGGGAACTTCCCGACGATGGAGGTCCGTCCGGGGTCGATGGGCAAGCCGATGCCGGGCTGGCAGGTGGCGCTCCTCGACGAGGACGAACGGCCGGTGCCGACCGGCGAGACCGGCGAGATCTGCCTCGCCGCGCGCTCCAATCCTCACTATCCGCTCGGCTACTGGAACCGGCCCGAGGACTCCGCGGAGGTGTTCGGCGGCGACTGGTTCCACACGAAGGACGTCGCGCGCCAGGACGAGGACGGCTACGTCTGGTACGAGGGCCGCAACGACGACGTGATCATCTCCGCGGGGTACCGCATCGGCCCGTTCGAGGTGGAGTCCGCCCTCGTCTCGCACCCGGCGGTGATGGAGGCCGCGGCCGTCGCCGCGCCCGACGACCTCCGCGGGCACATCGTCAAGGCGTTCGTGAAGCTGCTCCCGGGCGTGGCGCCGGGAGACGAGCTCGAGCGCGACCTCAAGCTCTCGGTCCGCGAGCACCTGTCCGCGTACGCGTACCCCCGGGAGATCGAGTTCGTGGAGGACCTGCCGAAGACCCTCACCGGCAAGATCCGCCGGATCGAGCTCCGGGAGCGCGAACGCCGGCGGGCGCACGGAGACGCCGACTAGGCCTCGGGCCCGCCGTGTCGGGCCGTGGCCCGGCGATCGGCGTGGGGAGGGTCGCTCCCCACCCTCGTCCCCCGGGCGTTCTGCAACACTGCTGCACGTGCCCGCGACCGTGATCGTCGGGGCGCAGTGGGGCGACGAGGGGAAGGGGAAGATCGTCGACCTGCTCGCCGCCGGCTCCGATCTCGTCTGCCGCTACCAGGGCGGTCCCAACGCCGGTCACACGATCGTCGTCGGCGACGAGACGTACAAGATCCGGCAGATCCCGTCGGGGATCGTCCAGGGCAAGGCGAGCGCGATCGGCGCCGGCTGCGTCGTCGACCCGGCCGTCGTGATCGCGGAGCTCGACGACCTCGAGCGGCGCGGGCACGAGACCGCCGGGCTCGTCTTCCTCTCGGGCAACGCGCACCTGATCATGCCCTGGCACGTCGCACTCGACGGCGCCCGAGAGCGGCGGCTCGGCAAGCTGCAGATCGGGACGACGAGGAGGGGGATCGGGCCCGCCTACGCGGACAAGGCGACGCGGATCGGCATTCGCGTCCAGGACCTGCTCGACCCGAAGATCCTGGAGCAGAAGATCGAGCTCGCCGTCGCCGAGAAGAACGTCTGGCTCGACCGCGTCTACGGCATCGAGCCGCTTGCGGGCGAAGCCGTCGTGGCCGCGACCCTCGGCCATGCCGAGCGGCTCGCGCCGTACATCGCGGACACGTCGCTGCTCGTCGACCATGCGCTCCGGGAGGGGAAGCGCGTGCTGTTCGAGGGGGCGCAGGGGACGCTGCTCGACCTCGACCACGGCACGTACCCCTTCGTGACGTCGTCGAGCCCGATCGCCGCCGGCGCCGCCGTCAGCTTCGGCATCGGGCCGAACCGGATCGACGAGGTGCTCGGCGTCGCCAAGGCCTACGTGACGCGGGTCGGGGAGGGGCCGTTCCCGAGCGAGATCGAGGGCCCGGCGCAGGACCGGGTCCGCGAGCTCGGCGCCGAGTTCGGGACCGTCACGGGTCGTGACCGGCGGTGCGGCTGGCTCGATCTCGTCGCGCTCCGCTTCGCCGTCCGCGTCAACGGCATCACGTCCCTGGCGCTCACGAAGCTGGACGTCCTCTCGTCGTTCCCCGAGATCCCGGTGTGCGTCCGCTACCGGTTGCCGGACGGGACGGAGACCGACGAGTTCCCGTCGCACCAGTCCGACTTCCACCACTGCTCGCCCGTCTTCGAGACGCTGCCGGGGTGGGAGTGCGAGCTCGGCGGGGACACGCTCCCGCCGGCGGCCCGGGACTACATCGAGTTCGTCGGCGAGGCCCTCGGCGTCCCCGTCGACCTCGTCGGCACGGGCGCCGGCCGCGAGGCCGTGCTCACGTTCGGCGGCCAGCGCGTCTGAGGGCTCGGGCAGGCGCTGCCCCTAGACTCTGCCGCTGTGCGGGTCCTGCTGATCGGATCGGGTGGTCGCGAGCACGCCCTCGCGTGGAGCATCGCCCGCTCACCTGCGCTCCGTGAGCTCCATGCCGCCCCGGGGAGCCCCGGCATCGCCGCGCTCGCGACCTGCCACCCGGTCTCGAGCGACGACTTCGAGGGCCTGCTCGGGCTCGCCGGGGCGCTCGACGTCGACCTCGTCGTCGTCGGCCCCGAGGCGCCGCTCGTCGCCGGTCTCGGAGACCTCCTGCGTCACAGCGGCGTCCCGGTGTTCGGGCCGGGGGCCGAGGCGGCGCGGATCGAGGGCTCGAAGTCGTTCGCGAAGGACGTCATGGAGGCGGCCGGCGTGCCCACCGCGCGGCGCCTCGAGGATCCGCGCGCACCCTGTGTCGTGAAGGCCGACGGGCTCGCCGCGGGCAAGGGCGTCGTCGTCTGTCGCACCGACGAGGAGCTCGCCGCCGGTCTCGAGGTCGTCCGATCCTACGGGGACAGCGTCGTGATCGAGGAGCTCCTCGAGGGCCCCGAGGTCTCGGTGTTCGGGATCTGCGACGGCGTGAACGTCGTCGCCCTGCCGGCGGCACAGGACTTCAAGCGCGCCTTCGACGGGGACGAGGGGCCGAACACCGGAGGCATGGGCTCGTACGCTCCGGTCCCCGGGCTCGACGCGGCGGCGGTCGAGGAGCTCCTCGAGTCGGTGCACCGGCCCGTGCTCCGGGAGCTTGCGCGGAGAGGGGCGCCGTTCGTCGGGACGCTGTTCGCCGGGCTGATGCTGACCGACGACGGGCCGCGCGTGCTCGAGTTCAACTGCCGGTTCGGAGACCCGGAGACGCAGTCGATCCTCCCGCTCGTCGGTCACGACCTGCTCGAGGTGCTGGCGACGGCCGCCGCCGGCGAGCTCGCGGGTGGCACCGCCTTCCCCGAGGCGGACGGGGCAGCGGTCACGGTCGTCCTCGCCGCGCGCGACTACCCGGCGACCGGAGATCGCGGCACACCGATCGACGGAATCGCGGAGGCGGAGGCGGCCGGAGCGCTCGTCTTCCATGCCGGCACGGCGCTCCAGGGCGGACGGCTCGTCACGAACGGCGGTCGCGTGCTCAACGTCACCGCCTCGGGCGCGGACCTCGCGGAGGCGCGGGCGCGGGCGTACGCTGCCGCAGACCTCGTGCGGTTCGACGGGGCACGCCGGCGCGAGGACATCGCTCTCGCCGCCGCCGGCCGGTAGCCGACCCGGGTCTCGTCACCGCGCCCTTCCCTGCCCGGCGGGGCGCACCCGCCCGCCCCGGCCGTCGCAGGCGCTCGCGTGACGGCTACGCGGGGACGGTTGTCCCGTCCGTGACCATCGTGCCCTCGTCCCCGGGGGCGATCGGCTTCTTCGGCGCCCTCGTGCCCGGCTTCGGCTTCTTGGCGGGCTTCTTCGGCGGTCCCACCTCGACGTAGCCGTTCTGCGGCTTGTAGCGGACGGTGAACACCTCGTCCCGCTTCAGCTTCGCGTTGCGCCAGACCTTGCGCGTGTAGCGCACGCTGAAGCCGCCTGCGCCCGGCTCCTGGACGACCTCCTTCTGCCCGGGCTTCAGCGACGGGTTCTTCGACGTGAACGTCCGTGGAGCCGTCGCCGCGTAGGGCTCGCCCGTCGTCGTCTCGATACGGCGCCCCAGCATCGTCGAGTAGAAGCGAACCCTGATCCCGGTGTCGCTCGCGGAGACCTTGATCAGGAGCCCCGCGGGCCAGTCGTTCGTGAAGATCAGCTCCGGGCTCCGCCACGAGACGGTCGCCTCGCGGCCCATCGGGTAGCGGGAGATGTAGAACTCGTGGGGCTGGTGCGCGTCGAGGCGCAGGCCGGCGAAGAACGCGGCGTTGTAGAGCGTCGTCGCCACCTGGCTGATCCCGCCACCGACCGCGTCCTCCAGCCTGCCAGCGCGGATCTGCGGTGCGGCCACGAACCCCTTGTCGACGGTGCGCCGGCCGAGCGCGTCGTTGAGCGAGAACGTCCCGCCCGGCGGGAGCACCGTGCCGTCGAGGAGCGTCGCGGCGCGCTGGATGTTCGTCACGCGCGGGGCGCAGCACGGGTAGTACGTCGTGAACTCGGAGACGAGCTCCGTGATCTTCAGCTTCTCCGCCTGCGCGGTCGTCAGAGCCGGAGGGATCGCGACGAAGCGCGCGCGGTGCGAGGTCGAATCGAGGTTCGCGAGCAGCGACTGTGCGATGCGATCCACGTCGAGCCGGCGTCCCGGCCGGGCCGGCGCCACGCGGACGCGCGTGCCCTCGACCCGGAAGGCGGCATCCGTCGGATCGCGCTCGAGGGCACGGAACGTCGGGGCGAGCCGGGTGCGGAGCACCTCCGGTTCGAGGCGCAGCCCGAACCCCCCGTCTCCCGGTGCGGTGCGGATCGCGCGCGCGAGGAGGGCCGGTGGCAGGGCGACGGAGACGTCGCCGAGCGTGACCCGCCGTGGCTGGCCGAGCAGCTCGTTCGCGAGGCGTCGGGCGCGCTCCGCCGTCGCCGTGGTGACCTCCGGCTCGACGGTGGCCAGCGGCACGTCCAGCGTCGCGGGCAGTGTCCGGAGACGCGTCGTCAGCCGTGCGATCGCGACCGATTGGCCGTCTCGGGACGGACGGACGGTCGCCGTGGTGCCCCTGATGACGAGTCGGGCGTCGCGTGGCTCGACGGCGAGCTGCCGGTCGAGCTCGGCGGCGAGTCGCCTGACCTGGGCCCTGGGAAGCGTGTAGCGAAGTGGCACGGCCCGCGTCTCGCCGATCCCCACTCGGCGTGCGAGCCGTCCGAAGAACCCGACTCCGTCGGCGCCCGCGATCGCCTCGTCGACGAGCGGGGACGCGCCCACCTGGGCGCCCGTGACCTCGACCGAGTAGTCGTCCGAGGAGAGAACCACGGGCTCACGCAGTCGCTCCTGGGCGGCCGTGGTGACGAGCAGCCTGGCCTCCGTGAGCGTTCGCCCTCCGACCTCGACACCGGCGACCTCCGTACGGGCCGGGAGGACCTGGCGCTCGGCGAGCCACAGGCTGCCGAGCGCGACGGCGGTGAGCGCGCCCAGCAGGGCCGCGACGAGGAGCCCGATGCGCGCGCGACGACGCCGTGCCCGGCGGTGCCGGGCGGAGGAGATGAAGACCCCGGGTGGTGTCGAACGGCGGTGGCGGCTCACGAGTCGTGAATCGGGCAGGACTCCGGCGGCCGGCACGATCCGATCTGGACCGCCGGCCGCTGCAGACCGTAAGACTACAATGCCGGGCGGTGATCGCTCGCTACACCCGACCGGAGATGGCCAGGATCTGGTCGGAGGAGGCGAAGCTCGAGCGATGGCTGCGCGTGGAGCTCGCCGCCCTCGACGGCTGGGCCGAGGTCGGTGTCGTCCCCGCGGAGGTCGTCGCCGCGATCCGTGCGGACGCGCGCGTGCCCACACCGGAGCGCGTCGCCGAGATCGAGCGCGAGACGAGCCACGACGTCGCCGCCTTCGTCGACGCCGTGCAGGAGGGGCTCGGGGCGGAAGGACGGTGGCTGCACTACGGGCTCACGTCGTCCGACGTCGTCGACACGGCGCTCTCGCTCGCGATCGGGGAAGCCGGAGAGCTGGTGCTGGCCGGGATCGAGCGGGCGCTCGGCGCCGTCGTCGCGCGGGCCGAGGAGCATCGACGGACGCTCTGCATGGGCCGAACGCACGGCGTGCACGCCGAGCCGACGACATTCGGGCTGAAGCTCGCGGTCTGGGCATTCGCGCTCGACCGCGACCGCCGGCGGCTCGCGCAGGCACTCGCCGGCATGCGCGTCGGGAAGCTCTCGGGCGCGGTCGGCCAGTACGCCGCCGTCGATCCCGCGGTCGAGCGGGTCGCCTGCGGGCGGCTCGGCCTCGAGCCGGCGCCCGTCTCCACCCAGATCCTGCAGCGCGACCGTCACGCCGAGGTGTTGACCGCCCTCGCTCTCCTCGCCTCGTCGCTCGACCGCTTCGCCACCGAGATCAGGCATCTCGCGCGAACCGAGGTACGTGAGGTCGAGGAGCCGTTCGGGCGCGGGCAGAAGGGATCGTCCGCGATGCCGCACAAGCGGAACCCGATCACCGCGGAGCGGATCTGCGGGCTCGCCCGCGTCGTGCGGGCGAACGCCCTCGTCGGCCTCGAGAACGTCGCCCTCTGGCACGAGCGGGACATCTCGCACTCGTCCGCGGAGCGCGTCGTCCTCCCGGACTCGTTCACCGCCGTCGACTACATGCTCGACCGGTTCGCCTGGCTCGTCGAGGGGCTCGTCGTGCGCGCCGAGCGGATGCGCGAGAACGTCGAGGCGAGCAACGCCGTGTACTTCAGCCAGCGGCTGCTGCTCGCGCTCGTCGAAGCGGGCGTCGCCCGCGACGACGCCTACCGGCTGGTGCAGCGGTCCGCCCTCCGGGCATGGGACGAGGGGGTCGACTTCCGGGAGCTCGTCCGGGCCGACGCCGGGGTGGCCGGGCAGGTCGACCTCGACGCGGTGTTCGACGCCGAGACGTACACGCGGCACGTCGACACGGTCTTCGAGCGCCTCCACGAGCTCGACGTGCGACGGAGGGTCGAGAGCCCTGCCTGACGCGGTGCACATCGCCTCCGGCAAGGTGCGGGAGATCTACGAGCTCGACGCGCGTCGACTTCGGCTCGTCGCCTCGGACCGGATCTCGACGTTCGACGTCGTGCTCGGCACGCCGATCCCGGACAAGGGGCGCGTGCTCACCGGGCTGTCGGCCTTCTGGTTCGCGCGCACGCGCCACATCACCCCGAACCACCTGCTGTCGCTCGAGCGCGACGGGCGGTCGATCGTCTGCCGCCGGCTGCGCATGCTCCCCGTCGAGATCGTCGTCCGCGGCTACCTCGCCGGCTCGGGGTGGAAGGACTACGTCACCACCGGGTCGGTCTGCGGCCATCGCCTTCCCGCGGGTCTCCGCGAGTCGGAGCAGCTGCCGGAGCCGATCGTCACGCCCGCGACGAAGGCGACGTCGGGCCACGACCTGAATATCACCGAGGCGGAGGCCGTCGACCTGTCGGGGGCCGACGCCTACGAGGCGGCGCGGGCCGCGGCGCTCGCCCTGTACGCGTTCGCGCGGGCCCACGCGGAGCCACGCGGGATCGTCGTCGCCGACACGAAGTTCGAGTTCGGGGTCGACGAGGACGGCGTCGTCACGCTCGGCGACGAGGCCCTGACCCCCGACTCGTCGCGCTTCTGGCCGGCCGACGGATACGCCCCGGGCGGGCCGCAGCCCTCGTTCGACAAGCAGTTCGTCCGGGACTGGTGCGAGCGGTCGGGGTGGGACAAGAGCGCACCCGGGCCCGAGCTCCCGGCGGACGTCGTCGCGGGGACGCGTGCCCGCTACGTCGAGGCGTTCGAGCGGCTCACTGACGTACGCTTCGAGGACTACGCCGACGACCCGGAGAGCGTCCTGTGAGAGCGATCGTGCTGATACGCCCGAAGACGGGGATCCTCGACCCCCAGGGCGAGGCGGTCGAGGACTCGCTGCGGAAGCTCGGCTTCCCCGTCGAGGGGGCACGCGTGGGGCGGCTCGTCGACCTCGACCTCGCGACGACCGACGAGGCCGAGGCGCGGGCGCTCGTGGAGCGCATGTGCGAGGAGCTGCTCGCCAACCCGCTGATCGAGAGCGTCGAGATCGAGGTCGCGGAGAGCAGCGGTGAACCGGCATGAGTGATCGCCCGCGCATCGCCGTCGTCACGTTCCCCGGCTCGAACGACGACGGGGACGCGGCGCTGGCGCTCGAGGCGCTCGGGGCCGAGGCGGTGCCCGTCTGGCACGCCGAGACGGCCCTGCCCGCCGCGGTCGGCGGCGTCGTGCTCCCTGGGGGGTTCTCCTACGGTGACTACCTCCGCTGCGGCGCGATCGCCCGCGTCGCTCCGGTGATGGACGCGGTGGGCGCCTTCGCGGCCGACGGCGGCCCCGTGCTCGGCATCTGCAACGGCTTCCAGATCCTCTGCGAGGCGCGGCTCCTTCCCGGGGTGCTCCGGCTCAACCGCCAGCTGGAGTTCGTCTGCCGCGACGTCACCGTCGTCGTCGATCGTGCCGATACGGCCTTCACGCAGGAGCTCGCGGCCGGCGACGAGCTCGTGATCCCGATCAAGCACGGCGAGGGGAACTGGTTCGCCGACGACGATCTGTACGCGGCGGTCGAGGAGCGCCACCAGGTCGTCTTCCGCTATGCGGAGGACGTCAACGGTGCCCGCGGCCGGGTCGCCGGCGTCGTCAACGAGGCGGGCAACGTGATGGGCCTCATGCCGCACCCCGAGCACGCCGTCGACCCGCTGCTGGGCCCGACGGGCGGGATGCCGATCCTGCAGGGTCTCGTCACGGCGGCGCGCGAGCGCCTCGCGGTCGGCGTCTAGCCGTCGTCATCCCCGACCGGCCGCCCTGACGGCCCGAGGAGGACGTCGCGAAGCGCGGGCGTCCGCGCGAGCGCCGCGTGGAGGCGCTCGACGTCGCGTGCGCGCAGCGTGACGGGGCCGCGGCGTGCCGTTCCTCCCGTGGTGTACGCGAAGCGGACGAGGCGCTCGCCGCGCTCCGTCTCGAGCAGCTGCACGAGGGACGAGAACCGCCGTCCACCGGCACGTTGGGCGACCGCGAGCTCCTCGATCGCGGTCGCCTTGCCCCACGGAGTGGACACGCTGCGCACGGATCGACCGTATCCCGTGTCGCGTGACGAGACCGCGCCGGATCGGTGTCGTCTTCGCGGCGACCGCGCGCCGTCGTCACCCCCTGCGGCAGGGCGGGAAGGGCTCGCCGACCGTGGGCAGCCGCTCGTCGTGTCGCCGGTGCTCCTCGAGGAGCCCGGCGGTCGCCGTCTTCCGTCCCGCGAGGACGGCCGCCCCGAGCCGGTCGCGGAGCGGCCCGGGGAAGCCGAGCTCGGCGCGGGGGAGCCCGGTCTCCCCGTCGGCGGTGCCCACGTCAGCAGATGCGGGGCAACGGGTCTCCGACCATCAGGTCGACGATCCGCTCGCCGCCGAGTGCGGTGTCGAGCAGCACGAACGGTCGGTCGTCGCCGTCCTCGACGGTGCCGATCGCCACCGCGTCGGCCCCGACGGCGTGGGCGCGGAGGGCCGCGAGCGCGCGCTCCTCCGCCTCCGGCGCGACCACCGCGACGAGCTTGCCCTCGTTCGCGACGTACAGGGGGTCGATGCCGAGGATCTCGCACGCGGCTGCCACCGTCGGGCGCACCGGCAGCGTCGCCTCGGCGATCCGCACCGTGAGCCCGCACGACCCGACGAGCTCGTTCAGCGCCGTTGCGAGCCCGCCGCGCGTCGGATCGCGCATCCAGCGCAGCGCTGGGCCGAGCGGCAGCAGCGAGGCGACGAGCTCGTGCAGGGGGGCGGTGTCGCTCGCGAGATCGGCCTCGAGCGCGAGCTCCCCGCGCGCCACCATCACGGCGACCCCGTGGTCGGCGAGTGTCCCGGACAGGAGCACGCGGTCGCCCGGGCGCACGGCCTCCGGCACGAGCTCCAGGTCGTGCTCGAGCACGCCGACGCCCGCGGTCGTCACGTACATCCCGTCTGCCTTCCCGTGCTCGACGACCTTCGTGTCGCCTGCGGCGACCACGACGCCGGCGGCCCGGGCGGCGGTCGCCATCGACCGCACGAGCCGCTCGAGCTCCGCGATCGGGAACCCCTCCTCGAGCACGAAGCCCGCCGCCAGCCAGAGGGGCCTGGCCCCGGCGACGGCGAGGTCGTTCACCGTCCCGTTGACGGCGAGCTCGCCGATGTCGCCGCCGGGAAAGGACAGCGGGCGCACGACGTAGGCGTCGGTCGTGAGCGCGAGGCGCCCATGGGCCCGCGCGAGCACGGCGCTGTCGCCCAGCGGCTCGAGCGCCTCGTTCAGGAGCTCGGCGGCGAACAGCGCCTCGACGAGGTCGCGCGTCGCCTTGCCGCCGGCACCGTGGGACAGCGTCACGAGCTCGTCTCGGACGACGGCGCGTCGGCGACCGCCGACGTCGTGCCTCGGACGGCTACGCACGGGCCGGCAGCTCCGCGCGTGCGTGGCGCGCGCGTCCGTAGGCGTAGTAGGCGGCGCACGCCCCCTCGCTCGAGACCATGCACGTGCCGAGCGGCCGCTCCGGAGTGCAGGCCGTGCCGAACACGCCGCACTCCCACGGCTTGAGCTGACCCGTCAGCACCTCGCCGCAGCGGCATGCCCGCGGATCCTCGATCCGGGCCCCCGGAAGGGCGAACAGCGTCTCCGCGTCCCAAGCGACGAAGGGCGTGCGCAGGCGGAGCGCGCTCCGGGGCAGCGTGCCGAGGCCGCGCCACTCGAAGTCCTCGCGCTCCTCCATCGTCTCCGCGATCGCCTCCAGCGCACGCGGGTTCCCCTGCGGCAGCACCACGCGCGTGTACTGGTTCTCGACCTCGCATCGGCCCTCGCTCCGCTGACGCAGGAGCATCGCGATCGCCTGGAGGAGGTCGACCGGCTCGAAGGCGGAGACGACGATCGGTCGGCCGAACTGCTGCGGGATGAAGCGGTAGCGGTCGCTGCCGATCACGCTCGACACGTGCCCGGGCCCGATGAACGCGTCCACCCGAAGTCCCGGCGTCTCGAGGATCGCCCGCAGCGGCGGCTCGATCAGCACGTGGTTGCAGAAGACCGAGAAGTTCGGCACCCCGAGGTCGCGGGCGCGACGCAGGGTGACGGCCGTCGCGGGCGCCGTCGTCTCGAAGCCGATCGCGAAGAAGCAGACGTGGCGATCGGGCTCGCGCCGGGCGAGCGCGAGCGCGTCGAGCGGCGAGTACACCATGCGCACGTCGGCTCCGCGCGCCTTCGCCTCGAGCAGCGTGCCGCGCCCGCCGGGGACGCGCATCATGTCGCCGAACGTGGCGAGCGTGACACCCTCGTGCTCGGCGATCGCGATCGCGTCGTCGACGCGCCCCATCGGGATCACGCAGACGGGGCAGCCGGGGCCGTGCACGAGCTCGACCTCCGGGGGCAGGAGGTCCTCGAGCCCGTGGCGGTAGATCGTGTGGGTGGGCCCGCCGCAGACCTCCATGATCCGCACGGTCCCGCGGCCGGCCGCGAGACCGTGGATCTCGGCCGAGAGGGCGCGGGCGAGCGCGGGGTCGCGGTAATCGTCGACGAACCTCATCGTGCGGGACGCTCCACCCGGGCGAGCGCGATCCCGGCATGGCAGAGGAGCAGGTCGCCGGGAGCGGCATCGGGGACGAGGTCGACCGCGACACGGTCACGGAGGCCGCCGACGTCCACGACCGCCTCGCCGTCGCGCAGTGCGAGCACGCGGGCGGTCACCGCCTCGTCGGCGCAGGTGGGGCAGTCGGCGCGGTCGGGTGTCATGCGACCGTTCCCTCCCGGAGCTGCCGCAGCTCCTCGTCGAGGTCGGCCGCCCGGAGCAGGAGCGCGAGCGTCTCGCGTGCGTCGGCCTCGTCGATGCGCGCCAGGGCGAACCCGACGTGGACGAGCACCCAGTCCCCCTCTGCGATCGGCGCGTCGGGCGTGTCGACCAGGGCGACGCTGACCTCCCGCCGCACGCCCGAGACGTCGACCCGCGCCAGGCCGCCGGCGCGGTCGACCACCTCCAGGACGCACGCGGGGATCCCTAGGCACATGCGGACATCCTCCCGGCGGCGACCGCCGCCTGTCCAATGCTCACGCCGCCGTCGTTGGGCGGCACGCGCCGGTGCGACAGCACGCGGAAGCCGGCCCCCTCGAGGCGCCGTGTCAGCGATCCGAGCAGGCGCACGTTCTGCAGGCAGCCGCCCGTGAGCACGACGGTGCGTGGGCCGTCGGCCTGAACGCACGCCCGGGTGAAGGCCTCGGAGAGGCCCTCGTGGAACGCCGCTGCGACCTCCGCGCGGTCGCGGCCCGCGGCGAGGTCGTCGTGGGCGGCGGCCACGAGCTCGGGGCCGGCGATCACCCCGCCGTCGACCCGGCACGGGTAGGCGGCGGCCGCGACCGGGCCGGCCAGGTGCTCGAGCTCGATCGCCGCCTGGCCCTCGTAGCTCACGCGGTCGCGGAGGCCGAGCACGGCGGCGGCCGCGTCGAAGAGGCGTCCCGCGCCGGACGAGAGCGGCGCGTTGACGCGGAGGCTCTCACGGACGGCGTCCCACGCGGGCCACGGCACCGGTCGCCCGGCACGCTCGAGGACGACGGCGGCGACGCGCCAGGGCTCGCGGATCGCGGCCTCGCCGCCGGGCAGCGGCACCTGCTCGAGGTGCGCGACCCGCTCGAACGCCGTGAGGTCGCAGCGCAGCAGCTCGCCGCCCCAGAGCGTCCCGTCCGTCCCGAGTCCCGTTCCGTCCAGCACGACGGCGAGCGCCTCGGTCGTCAGCCCGTGCTCGGCGAGGCAGGCCGCGGCGTGTGCGTGGTGGTGCTGCACCTCGACCAGCTCGAGCCCCTGCTCGTGCGCCCAGCGGGTCGACAGGTAGTCGGGATGGAGGTCGCAGGCGACGGCCGCCGGCTCGACGCCGAGCATCTCCAGGTAGAGCTCGAGGTCGTCACGGAACGCCCGATGGGCCGCGGCGGTGACGAGGTCGCCGAGGTGCGGCGAGAGGAACGCGTCCGCTCCGCGGACGACGCAGAACGTGCTCTTGAGCTCGGCGCCGACGGCGACGAGCGGGCGCGGGGCGGCGACCGGGAGCGGCAGCCGCACCGGCGTCTCGCCCCGTGAGCGGCGCAGCGGGAGCCCGGCCCGGACGACGGAGTCCTCGCACCGCCGATGGATCACGCGATCGTGTCCGAGCACGACGTCGGCGACGTCGGCGAGCCGCCGCCGTGCGTCGCCGTCGTCGATCGCGATCGGCTCGTCCGTGAGGTTCCCGCTCGTCATCACGAGCGGGACGGCGACGTCGTGGCAGAGCAGGTGGTGGAGCGGCGTGTACGGGAGCACGAGCCCGAGCCAGGGCGATCCGGGGGCGACCGCGTCGGCGACGGGTGCGCCGGCACGGCGACGCACGAGGACGATCGGTCGCACCGGCGAGGCGAGCAGCTCGGCCTCGTCCGGCGTCAGCTCGGCGAGCGCCGCCGGATCGGTGGTCATCACGGCGAACGGCTTCTCCTCGCGCCGCTTGCGCGCGCGCAGGCGGGCGACGACGTCCTCGTCGTCGGCCCGGCACGCGAGGTGGTATCCGCCGAGGCCCTTGACGGCGACGACGAGCCCGTCGGTGAGGGCCCCGACGGCCTCGTCGAGCGGCATCGCCAGCCGTGGGCCGCACGCGGGGCACGCGATCGGCTCGGCGTGGAAGCGGCGGTCGGCCGGGTCCTCGTACTCCCGACGGCAGTCGGGGCAGAGCGTGAACCGTGCCATCGTCGTGCGCGGACGGTCGTAGGGCACCGAGACGACGATCGTGAAGCGGGGACCGCAGTTCGTGCAGTTGACGAACGGGTAGCGGTAGCGGCGGTCGGCCGGGTCGAACAGCTCGCGCAGGCAGTCGTCGCACGTCGCGATGTCGGGCGGCACGAGCGCCGTCCGGCCGGACGCGTCGCTCTCGCGGATCGTGAAGCCGGTGCCGCCCGCGGGCGCGAGGCGCTCCCAGGTCGTCGCCTCGATGCGGGCGAGCGGCGGTGCGTGCGTGCGCAGCGCCGCGGCGAAGGCGTCGAGCGACCGCTCGTCGCCCTCGACCTCGACGACGACGCCGTCGCCGTCGTTGAGCACGAAGCCGGACAGGCCGGCGCCGGTCGCCAGACGGTGGACGAAGGGCCGGAACCCGACCCCCTGGACGACACCGCGCACGTGGCCGCGGCGCCGTCCGGCCTGCACGGTCCCGGCCATACGAACAGCCTGCCGCCGTGGCCGCGACGTCGCAACGGTGAGCCGCGCGGATCCCCTGCGGGAAACCCGTAGTGCACCGGCGCCGCGTTCCCGATGACGCGACGGCGGATCTGCGCGAGGCTGGGAACGACCACCGTTGACCGAGGCCCAGCACCCCGACGCCGCACCGCTCGTGATCGAGCCGGACGGGCTCCAAGCGCTCGTCGCGGTGCTCGGCGAGCGCGGCTACCGCGTCGTCGGCCCGACGGTCCGCGACGGCGCGATCGTGCTCGACGAGCTCCGATCGGCCGCCGAGCTGCCCTGGGGGTCGACCGCGACGCAGGACGCCGCGCACTACCGTCTCGAGCCGCGCGCCGACGGGGCGGCCTTCGGATGGGCCGTCGGGCCCCACTCGTGGAAGAGCGAGCTGCTCCCGGCCCGCGTCCGCCTCTGGCGCGCGCGGCGCGGCGCGTCGGGTGTCCCGGTCGTGGAGGAGGAGCCGGCGCCCGAACGCCCGCTCGCGCTCCTCGGCGTGCGTCCCTGCGACCTCCACGCGATCGCGATCCAGGACCGGGTGCTCCGTGACGGCGCATACGCCGATCGGGACTACGCGGCCCGACGCGAGCGGGCGTTCACCGTCGTCGTCAACTGCGGCGTCCCGGGAGGGACGTGCTTCTGCTCGTCGATGGGGACCGGCCCACGCGCCCACGGCGGGTACGACCTCGGGCTGACCGAGCTCCTGGACGGGGGGCACCGCTTCCTCGTCGAGGCCGGCAGCGAGGAGGGGGCACAGGTGGCGGCACGGCTGCCCACCCGGCGCGCCGCGCCCCCCGACACCGAGGCCGCCGCGGCGGTGACGGCTGCGGCGGCGGAGAGCATGGGGCGGACGGTCGAGGCGGCCGACCTCCCGTCGCTCCTCGCGCGGAACCTCGAGCACCCACGGTTCGACGACGTCGCCGCCCGCTGCCTCACCTGCGCGAACTGCACCCTCGCGTGCCCCACCTGCTTCTGCACGGCCGTCGAGGACGTCAACGACCTCGTCGACGGCTCCGCCGAGCGCTGGCGGAGCTGGGACTCGTGCTTCTCGATCGACTACTCCACCATCCACGGCGGCGGCGTGCGGCGCAGCCCACGCGCCCGCTACCGCCAGTGGCTCACGCACAAGTTCGGCACGTGGGTCGAGCAGTTCGGCACCTCGGGCTGCGTCGGCTGCGGGCGGTGCATCACGTGGTGCCCTGTCGGCATCGACGTCACCGAGGAGCTGGCGGCGATCCGCGCGACGGACGGGGAGGTGACGCATGCACACGCTTGACGAGCTCCTGACCGAGAGCCCGGTGTTCGCCGGGCTGTCCCCGGCACAGCTCGCCCTCATCGCAGGGTGCGGGCACAACGTCACGTACGAGGCGGGCGACGTGATCTTCCGCGAGGGCGACCCCGCGGCGACGTTCTACCTGCTCCGCCGTGGTCGGGTGATGCTGTCGACGCACCTCCCGGGTCGCGGTGACGTGGCGATCGAGTCGATCGAGTCGGGCGACGTCCTCGGCTGGTCGTGGCTGCACGAGCCGTACCGCTGGCACTTCGACGCCGTGGCGACGGAGGACTGCGGAGCGATCGTCTTCGACGGCGCGTGCCTGCGGCGGAAGTGCGTCGAGGACCACGAGCTCGGCTACCTCCTCCTCGGCCGCTTCGCGCAGGTCATGATCGACCGCCTCCAGCACACGCGGCGCCGGCTGCTCGACATCTATGGCAGCGGCCACCGCAGCTGATCCCGCCGCCCGCGGCGCGATGACCCCGGTGCCGTACCGGGTCGCCTCCCGCACGGCCGAGACGCACGACACGACGACGCTCGAGCTCGAGCCGCTCGACGAGCACGTCCCGCTCGCGCCCGGGCAGTTCGCGATGCTCTACGCGTTCGGCGTCGGGGAGGTCCCGATCTCGACGAGCGGCGACCCGTCGCGCCCGGGGCCGCTCACGCACACGATCCGGGACGTCGGCGCCGTGACCGGCGCGCTCGCCGCGAGCGCGCACGGCGACGTGATCGGGGTGCGCGGGCCGTTCGGCCGCCCGTGGCCGCTCGCCGAGGCGGAGGGCGGCGACCTCGTCGTGGTCGCGGGCGGCATCGGGCTCGCCCCGCTCCGGCCGGTCGTCTACCACGCGCTCGCCCGGCGCGATGCCTTCGGCGCCGTGTGCCTCCTCGTGGGTGCCCGGACGCCGGAGGAGCTGCTCTTCCTCCGGGAGCTCGAGCAGTGGCGCAGCCGCTTCGACCTCGAGGTCGACGTGACGGTCGACGCCGCCCGTGGAGGCTGGCGCGGGCGCGTCGGCGTCGTCACGAAGCTCGTGCCCGGGGCCCCGTTCGACCCGGAGCGCGCGACGGCCCTCGTGGTGGGACCCGAGGTGATGATGTCCTTCTCGGCGCGGGCGCTGCGGGACCGCGGGCTGCCCGACGACCGGATCTACGTCTCGCTCGAGCGGAACATGCGCTGCGGGATCGGGCTCTGCGGCCACTGCCAGCTCGGCCCGGCCCTCGTCTGCCGCGACGGCCCGGTGTTCCGCTACGACGAGGTCGAGCGGCTGCTGAAGGTGCGCGAGCTATGACGAAGACGACGCCGAAGCTCGCCGTCTGGAAGTTCGCGTCGTGCGACGGCTGCCAGCTGTCGCTGCTCGACTGCGAGGACGAGCTCCTCGCGATCGCGGACGGGATCGAGATCGCCTACTTCCCCGAGGCGACGAGCGCCGTCGTCGAGGGCCCGTACGACGTGTCGCTCGTCGAGGGGTCGGTGACGACGGCGCACGACGTCGAGCGCATCGCCGCGATCCGCGCGCAGTCGGCCCTGCTCGTCACGATCGGGGCGTGTGCGACGTCCGGGGGCATCCAGGCCCTGCGCAACTTCGCGGACGTGCGCGACTGGATCCCCCTCGTCTACGCCAGCCCCGAGCTGGTCTCGACGCTCGACACCTCGACGCCGATCGCCGAGCACGTCGACGTCGACCTCGAGCTGCGGGGGTGCCCCGTCTCGAAGCAGCAGCTCGTGGAGACGATCGCGGCCCTGCTCCACGGCCGGCGTCCGCGGCTTCCCTCGACGAGCGTGTGCGTCGAGTGCAAGGCGCGCGGCGTCCCGTGCGTGATGGTCGCGAGGGGGACGCCGTGCCTCGGGCCGGTCACGCAGGCCGGGTGCGGCGCGATCTGCCCGGCGTACGACCGGGGCTGCTACGGGTGCTTCGGGCCGATGGAGTCGCCGAACCTCGCCGCGCTCGCCGGGCAGTGGCGCAGGCTCGGCGTCGACGACGACGCCCTCGTCCGGGCGCTCCGCACCTTCAACGCCGACGCCGAGCCCTTCCGGGAGGCGAGCCTCGCCCATGAGCGATCCTGAGCACGGGACACGGGAGATCCGCACCGACTACCTCGCCCGCGTCGAGGGCGAGGGCGCGATGCTGATCCGCCTGCGCGAGGGCGAGCTGGAGGAGGTGCAGTTCAGGATCTTCGAGCCGCCGCGCTTCTTCGAGGCGCTCCTCCGCGGGCGGCAGTACACCGAGGCGCCCGACATCACCGCACGGATCTGCGGCATCTGCCCGATCGCCTACATCGCGAGCGCCTGCAACGCGATGGAGGCCGTCTGCGGGGTCGATCCCCCCGACGAGGTGCGCGCGCTCCGGCGGCTCGTGTACTGCGGCGAGTGGATCGAGAGCCACGTCCTGCACACGGCGATGCTCCACGCCCCCGACTTCCTCGGCTACGACGGGGCGGTCGAGCTCGCGCGCGACCGGCGCGACCTCGTCGAGCTCGCGCTGCGGCTGAAGAAGGCGGGGAACGAGCTGATGCGCGTGATCGGCGGCCGTGAGGTGCACCCCGTCAACCTGCGGGTGGGCGGCTTCTACCGGGCGCCGAGCAGGGGGGAGCTGGAGGCGCTCGTCCCCGAGCTCGAGTGGGCGCGCGAGGCGGCGGTCGAGCTGACACGCTGGGTCGCCGGGTTCGACTTCCCCGACTTCGAGCAGGACTACGTCTTCGTCGGGCTGCGCCAGCCGGGCGAGTACGCGATCGAGCGTGGGCGCATCGTCGCGAGCACGGGGCTCGACATCGACGTCGCGGAGTACGAGCGGCACTTCACCGAGACCCACGTCGAGCGCTCGAATGCGCTCCACTCCACGCTCGACGGCGTCGGCCCGTACCTCGTCGGCCCGCTCGCCCGCTACGCGCTGTCCGGTGAGCACCTGTCGCCGCTCGCGAAGGGCGTGGCCGCCGAGGTCGGCCTCGAGCAGGTCTGCCGCAACCCGTTCCGCTCGATCGTCGTCCGTGCGGTCGAGACCGTGTACGCGGCGGACGAGGCGCTGCGCCTGATCGCCCGCTACGGGCCGCCCGACCCTCCGGCGGTCGAGGTGCCGCCGCGGGCGGGGACGGGGCACGGCTGCACCGAGGCGCCGCGCGGAATCTGCTGGCACCGGTACGAGATCGACGACGCCGGCGCGATCCTCGACGCGAAGATCGTGCCGCCGACGGCGCAGAACCAGAAGACGATCGAGGAGGACCTCGTCGGCGTCGTGCGGCAGTCGCTCGGCCTCCCCGACGACGAGCTCGCGCACCGCTGTGAGCAGACGATCCGCAACTACGACCCGTGCATCTCCTGCGCGACCCACTTCCTGAAGCTCGAGATCGAGCGGGCGTGAGCGCGGCGGTCACGTGCCTCGGACATCCCGACCGCGGCGACGACGCGGTCGGGCCGATCGTCGCCGCCCGCCTCCGCGCCGCGGGCGTGAGCGTCATCGACTGCCGCGAGGAGCCGACGCGCCTGCTCGACCGGATCGGGGAGCTCGACCTGCTCGTCGTCGTCGACGCCGTCCGCTCCGGCGGCGAGCCCGGCGGGCTCCTTCGCCTCGAGATCGACGACGGCGGACCGTTGCCCCCCGATCTCGCGCTCGCCTCCACGCACGCGTTCGGGATCACCGAGACGCTCGAGCTCGCACGCGCGCTCGACCGCAGGCCGCGGCGCGTCGTCGTGCACGGCGTCGAGGGCGCCCGGTTCGCGCTCGGAGACGGCCTCAGCCCGGCCGTGGCCGCCGCGCTCGACGGGCTCACGGCGAACGTCCTCGCGGAGCTGCGAGGGGCCTGATGCACGAGAAGGCCCTCGTCGACGACCTGCTGGCGAAGGTCCTCGCCGTCGCGGAGGCGGAGGGCGGAGGCCGCGTGGTGCGGATCCGCGTCTGGCTGGGGGCGCTCTCCCACTTCACGCCCGCGCACTTCCGGGAGCACTTCGCCGACGCGTCCCGCGGGACGCCCGCCGAGGGCGCAGACGTGGAGGCGACACTCGCCGACGACCTCGGTGACCCGCGCGCGAGCGGCGTCGTCCTGGAGAGCGTCGTCGTCGCCCCCGCCGATGTAGCGCCGCCCGCCTGAGCAGCCGGCCGGGCCGGCGCTCCGCCGCCACGGCGGGGTCGCCCCGTCCCCCCCGCAGACGGCGTCGGGCCGTCCGGGTGCCCACTAGTGTCCGGGCGTGGACTTCGAGCTCACGACGGCGTCGGTGAGCGCCTGGCTGCAGGAGCACGGGCTCGTCCCGCACGGGGCGTCGGTCGAGGCGGAGGAGCTCCCGGGCGGCGTGTCGGCGACCGTCGTCGCGGTGCGCGGCCCCGGGGTCGGCGTCGTCGTCAAGCAGGCGCTGCCGCGACTCCGCGTCGCGGACGAGTGGCTCGCGAAGCCCGAGCGTGCGGAGACGGAGGCGGAGGCGATGCGGCTGTGCGGCGAGCTCACCCCCGGCGTCGTGCCGCGGGTGCTCGCCGTCGATCCGGCGCACCACGTGCTCGCGATGGAGCTCGTCGAGGGCGCCGCCAACTGGCAGGCAGAGGTCGGTGAGGGACGGCCACACCCGGAGGTGGGCGCGTGGGCCGGCAGCGTGCTCGGCCGCTGGCACGCGGTGACGGCCGCCGACGCGACCGTGCCGGGACGCTTCCCGGACGTCGAGGCGTTCGAGCAGCTCCGCCTGCGCCCGTTCCACGAGACGGTGATGGAGCGGCAGCCGGCGCTCGCCCCGGCCGTCGCCCCGTACCTCGCGGAGCTGCGGCGGGCGCCGCGCTGCCTCGTGCACGGGGACTACGCGATGAAGAACATCCTCGTCGGCGACGGCGTCCCCGTCGTCCTCGACTTCGAGGTCGCGCACGCCGGCAATCCCGTCTTCGACGTCGCGTTCTTCCTCTCGTTCCCCGTGCTCTCTGCGATCCGCTGGCCGGGGGTGGCGGACGCGATGCAGGCGCTGGCCGACGGCTTCCTCGCCGCGTACGAGGCGGAGGCGGGCGCCGGCTTCGCCGGGGAGGCGGCCTCGGTCACGGGTCACACGGCGTGCCTCGTTCTCTCGCGCACCGACGGCAAGAGCCCCGCCCTGTTCTTCGATCCGCCGTCCCGGGAGCGGGCCCGTGCAGTCGGTGCGCACCTGCTCGCCCACCCCGACCGCGGCCTGTGGTCGTGGCGACCGTGATCGAGTACGTCCTCGGGTTCGAGACGCGCGACTCGCGCGCGACGTGCACGACGCCGATGGCCTACGAGCTCGAGGGGCTCTCGTGCGGCTACGACGCGCTCGCCCCCGTGCTCCCCGACGTCTACCAGTCGCCGTACGCGTTCACGGGCACGATCCACTCCGTGACGATCGACGTCGGCGGCGACCTGATCGAGGACGACGAGGCGACGCTCAAGATGATCATGGCGCAGCAGTAGCGGCGGCAGAGGAGGCCACTCCGCCCGGCGCCGGGACCGAGGCGCTCCTGCGCCGACCCTGCGGCGCCGTCGACGAGCCGTGGCCGTGCGTGAGCGTGCGGCCGGTGCCGTCGGGCAGAGGGCCCGGGCGGTCTCGCCGACGGCGGCGCCGACCGGCGCGTATCGCCCGTGGGCGGCGGGGCGTGGCGCTAGCGGCTGTCCGGGTCGCCGCCGACGAGGCTGCGGGCGCGCCACCGCTGCGACGGCACCTCCGCGCCCTCCATCGGCAGGCGCAGGTAGTCGGGATGCGCCTGCCACCAGCGGACGTAGTGCCGGGTCAGCGGCCCGGCCGAGATCCCGTGGGCGAAGATCGAGAGCAGGATCGTCAGGGAGGCCGTCGCGAGGATCGTGTCGATCCCCGCGAGGTCGGCCTCCTCGACGAGGAGGAACGCGAAGACGAGCGACGCGAGGCCGCGCGGCCCGAACCAGGCGAGGAAGCCGACGCTCTGGCGCTGCGCGCCCGACCCGATGAGGGAGATCGTGACCGGGAGCATGCGGATCACGGTCAGGCTGAGAACCGCATAGAGGGCGATCTCCCAGGTGACGTTCGCGAGCTGGGGGCCGAGGAGCACCGCGCCGAAGACGAGCAGCGTGAGCCCGGTGAGGAGCCCGCCCGCCTCCTCGAGGAACATCGTCACCTCGCGCTCCCGTGGGCACACCGTGCCGAAGACGAGCCCGCCCACGAAGGCGGCGATGAACCCGCTGCCCTCGAGGGGGAGGGCGATCCCGTACGCGAGCGCGGCGGAGCCCAGGGAGACCGCCTGCAGCCAGGTCGGTGCGATCAGGGAGTAGGTGCGGCCGATGCGGACGAGGTACGCGCCGGCGAGCCCGGCGATGCAGCCGGCGACGACGCCGAACCCGATCTCCTCGACGAGCAGCGTCGCGGCGCCCGCGCTCGAGATCACTCCCTCCTCCGTCGCCGCGATCGCGATCGCGATCGCGACGAGGGGCACGCAGAGCCCGTCGTTGAGCCCGCTCTCCACGTTCAGGCCCTGGCGCACGCGCGACGGCAGCCGAGGGTCGGTGACGACGGCGGCGCCGAGCGCGGCGTCGGTCGGCGCGAGCACGACCGCGAGCACGAGCGCCTCGGCATTGGTCAGTCCCGGCACGAGCCCGATCGCGGCCACCACGCCGATGCCGATCGTCAGCGGGAGGCCGATCGCGAGCAGGCGCAGGGGAGCCGCGTACTCGCGGCGCAGCACCTTCAGATCGATGCGCGACGCATCCGAGAACAGGACGAGCGCGAGCGTGACCTCGGCGAGGAGCCGGACGTCCGCCCCCGTCGTGCTCAGCCCGATCCAGCCGAGCCCGTCCGTCCCGAGGACGAAGCCCGCGGTCACGAAGAACATCGCGGCGGAGACGTTCCAGGCCGTGAGCTGTGCCGACGCGGCCGCGTAGACGAGCACGACGAGCGCGCCGAGCGCGAGCGCCCACGTGCTCATCGAGTCGCCCTCGCGACGTGTTCGTCGCGGCTCGAGGGATCGGTGGGCGGGGCGGTCATGTGGAGCTCGTGTGCCTGCAGGACAGGGACATCTTCGCCTTCACGGAGCACGGTGGAGGAAGGAGGCGACGCCGGCGCGCACCGTCGGGAACACGTTCGCGGGGCCGATCAGCTCGTCCAGCCCCGACCGGTGGAGGATGTCGCGCAGCGGTCCGCGTGGACGGGCCAGCATCAGCGTCACGCCGAGGTCGCCGAGCTTCCCGTGGAGCCGCTCGATCATCGCCATCCCGGTCGTGTCGATGTGCGAGATCGCCGCTGCGTCGACGAGGACCGCACGGGGGGGTGGCTCCGCCTCGCGGACGAGGCGGAGGGCCTCGCGCTCGAAGAGCGAGGCGTTGGCGAAGAAGATCTCCTGGTCGAAGCGGTAGATGACGGGCCGGGAACCGTCTCCAGCCCCGGCTCCCGTGCGATGTCGCGGTACTGGACGTCCTCGTCCCGCCCGGTCTCGGTGGGAACGCGTCCGAGCACCGCCGTGTTCGGGCGGAAGCTGCGGTCGCGCGCCCGGGGCCATCGCAGCCCGACCCTAGTCGATCGACTGCACGGGCGTCCGTGTGCGCCGCCGGCGGGCACGCCTGCGGTGCGACCGCCGATGCTCCGGTGGGCAGGTCGGTCCGGCACCCGGAGTAGGGTCAGATGGTCGCGCCCCCGACCAGAGGAGGACCATGTCGACGTCACGTACCGGATGGCTGATGTTCGCGACCGTCACGCTCTTCGCGGTCAGCTTCCTGCGGCTGATCTCGGGGATCAGCTACCTGTCGGACTCGAACAAGGTGAACGATCTCACCGGCGGGCTGTTCGGGGACAGCCTCGCGTGGTGGGGCGTCTTCGACCTGGCGATCTGCGCGCTCGCCTTCGCCGCGGCCGTCTCGCTCGCGAGCAACAACGCCTTCGGTCGTATCTTCGGGTACGTCTGGGCCGTCTTCGCGATCGTGAACAGCTTCCTCATCATCGGCATCGCGCCGTGGTTCGCGGCCGCGACGCTCGCGCTCGCGATGCTCGTCGTCTACGCGCTGTCGGTCACCGCCGACGAAGGCGGCGTCTAGCGAGCCTCGTGCTCGACCGTGTGGGGGCGGCGGCAGCCGCCCCCACACCGTCGCGACGTCGGGCCCGAGCGGGCGGGACGGAGCCGGGGCACGGCGCGTCCGCGCCCGTGTCGCCGCCGCCGTCTCAGTCGGCCGCGGTCGGCCCCGCCGTCACGCCGTCCGCGTGGAGGCGCTCGATCTCCTCCGGGGGGTAGCCGAGCTCGCCGAGCACCTCGGCGCTGTGCTCGCCGAGCAGCGGCGCATGGCGCCGGAGCGACGGCGACGACCCGGACCAGCGGCTCGGGACCTCCATCATCCGGATCGTGCCCTCCGTCGGGTGCTCGACGACGCGGAAGAAGCCGGTCGCCTCCAGGTGGGGGTCGTGCAGCAGCGACTCGAGCGAGTTGATCGGCATCGCCGGGACGTCCGCGGCGTCGAGGATCTCGAGCCACTCCCCGGTCGTGCGCGTGGCGATCTGACCGGCGAGCCAGGCGTACACCTCGGCGGTGTGCTGCGAACGGCTCTCGAGGGTCGCGAACACCGGACGCTCCCGGGGCAGGTCGGCGTGCCCCACCGCCTCGAGGAAGCTCCGCCACTGCCGGTCGTTGTAGACGAGGATCGCGAGGTACCCGTCCTTCGTGCGCATCGGGTTGCGATCGGGCGCGAGCAGCCGCGGGTAGCCCATCGGCGCCGTCGCCGGCAGCCACGTCTCACCGCCGAGGTGGTCGCTGAGGACGAACTCCGTCAGCGCCTCGAACATCGTCACGTCGACCTGCTGGCCCGCGCCCGTGCGCTCCCGGTGGAGGAGCGCGGCGAGCACGGCATTGACCGCGTTGAGTCCGGTCACGCGGTCGCACATCGTCGAGGGCACGTACCGCGGCCGGTCGCCGGACGTCTCGCCGAGGATCCACGGCAGCGCGATCATCCCCTGGATGATGTCGTCGTACGCCGCCCGCTCGCCGTACGGCCCGTCGGTCCGGAACCCGTGGGCCCCGACGTACACGATCGCGGGGTTCATGACCCGGACGTCCTCGTACGAGAGGCCGAGCCGCGCCATCGCCTGCGGCCGGAGGTTGTGGACGAGGACGTCCGCCCGCTCGACGAGTCGGAGCAGTGCGGCGTGCCCGTCGGGGTGCTTGAGGTCGAGCACGAGCGACCGCTTGTTGCGGTTCAGCTGCATGAAGATGTGCCCCATGCCCGCGTGCCGCCAGGGGGCGGCGTAGCGCATGTTGTCGCCGGCGTGGGACTCGACCTTGACCACGTCCGCCCCGTAGTCGCCGAGGATCTGCGTCGCGTACGGCCCGAGGACCACCGACGTCAGGTCGACGACGCGGATACCGGCCAGCGGGCCGGTGGCCGGTGTCGTGGGGTCGAGGCGCGTCATGACGCCATTCTCGTCGTTCCGCCGCCTCGGTGCCCGGCACCCGGAAGGGTGCCGGGCACGCCCCTGCGGTCAGATCCCGAGGATCTGCTTCTTCTTCGCCTCGAACTCCTCGTCGGTGAGGATGCCCTGCGCCTTCAGCTGCGCGAGCTTCTCGAGCTCCGCCGCGTAGTCGGGCTCGGCCGCGGCCGGTTCGACGCCCTGGTCGACCGCTGCCGCCTGCTGCTGCACGTGCTGGGCGTCCTGCGCGGCGTACTTCGCCTGCTGTTTTCGGGCCACCCGCCCCGAGACGGCCGTCGCCGTGCCGGCGACGACGGCGGTCCTGGCCGCCATGCCGACGACGCCGGGCCCTCTGCGTCCGAACATCACGCACCACCTTCCTCGGCGGCCGCGAGCACGTACTCGCGCGCGGCCTGCACGACGTCGTGGGGCAGCCGGTCGAAGTCGAGGAGCACGCCGCCGGCGTCCCGCATCGCCTGCGCCGCCTTCCGGGCCCAGACGTTCTCCCAGATCAGGAGGCAGGCCGACGAGTTCGGCTCGAGCTCCTCGCCCGCCGCCATGATGTCGTCCTCGTTGAACAGGCCCTCGACCTCGATGCCGAGCGTGTCGAGCGCCCCCTGCACGTCGGGGGCGAGCTCCGTCAGCTCGAAGGCGAGGATGTTGCCGTCCGCGTCCTTGCCGACGAACGCCGCGTCGATGATGCGAATCGTGCCCGCATCGACGAGGTCGGCGAGTGCCGGGGCGATCTCGCCGCGGAACTGATTCCCCGGGAACGCGATGATCGCGTAGTCGACGGGTCCGATCTCTTCCATTGACTCCCCTTTCGGCCCCGGTCGCCGCTAGCTGCCGAGCGCCTTGGCCTTGATCTGGTCGAACTCCCCCTGCGTGATCGCGCCGGAGTCGAGCAGCGCCTTCGCCCTCTCGATCTCGCCGGCCGCGCCGCCGCTCACCGAGCGGATGTAGTCGTCCGTGGCGGCCTTCTGCGCCTGCACCGACTGGATGTTGCGGTCGGCCATCCCGTCGTGGTTCACGAGCAGGTAGACGAGGACGCCGAGGAACGGCAGGACGATCACGAAGATCACCCACAGGACCTTCGAGAACCCCGACGTGTCCTTGCGGCGGAAGAGGTCGGCGAACACCGTGATCAACAGCCAGAACCAGATCACCCAGGCGAAGATCACGAGCATCGTCCAGATGATGTCGAGGAACGGATAGTCGGCTCCGAAGAACATTCGGTCTCCTTTCGTCGGGCACGTGCGTCGCGCGCAATCCCCGCGACGAGACTGACCATATCGCGAGCGCTGCCGAGGGCCCCGCGCCACCCGTGCGTTTCGCGGTGCGACTCGCACTTGAGTAGTGTCAGTCGCCGGTGGAAGACCGCGCCGACACCGGCCGTGGCAAGGCCCCGTCCGTAGCGGACGCCGGGACGGCGGTGCTCGGCCTGCTCGCGCTGACGCAGTTCCTGATGACGGTCGACTCGACGGTGATGAACGTCTCGATCGGCGCGCTCGTCGAGGACCTCGACACGACGGTGACCGCGATCCAGGGCGTGATCACGGCGTACACGCTCGTGATGGCCGCCAGCATGATCACCGGTGCGAAGGTCGGCGACCTCCTGGGGCGCCGACGTGCGCTGCGCGTCGGGCTCGTCGTCTACGCCTGCGGGTCCGCCGTCACCGCGATCTCACCGAACGTGATCGTCCTGCTCCTCGGGTGGTCGGTGCTCGAGGGCCTCGGCGCGGCGCTGATCATGCCGACCGTCGTCGCGCTCATCGCCGGGAACTTCGTCGGACGGCGGCGCGCCGTCGCCTACGGCGTGCTCGCCGCGGCCGCGGCGGTCGCCGTCGCCGCCGGGCCGATCATCGGCGGGTTCGTCACGGCGTACTTCAGCTGGCGCTGGGTGTTCGCGGCCGAGGTGCTGATCGCGGGCGCGATCCTCGTCGGGTCGCGTGCGATCAACGACGCGCCCGCCGGCGATCGTCCCAGGATCGACGTCGTCGGCGCGGTGCTGTCCGCCGCAGGACTCGGCATGCTCGTCTACGCCGTCCTCCAGTCGAGCAGTTGGGGCTGGGTGAAGCCTCTCGTACCGGACGGGGAGGACGCGACCCCGCAGCTCGCGGGCGTCTCGCTCGTGGCATGGCTCGCGCTCGGCGGCCTCTTCGTCTTGTGGCTCTTCCTCGCCTGGCAGCGGCACCTCGCCTCGAGTGGCGGCGAACCGCTCGTCGACCCGTCGCTCTGGCAGTACCGGGAGATGACCGGAGGGCTCTCGGTGCTGCTCATGCAGTACCTCGTGATGATGGGCGTCTTCTTCACGATGCCCCTGTTCCTCTCGCTCGTCCTCGGCCTCGACGCGTTCCAGACGGGCCTGCGCATGCTGCCCCTCTCGCTCGCGCTCGTCGTCGCTGCACCGGCCGTTCCCAAGTTCTTCCCTCGGGCCGGCCCGCGGCGGGTGGTGCAGGTGGGGCTGTTCCTCATGCTCGCGGCGACGCTGCTCCTCGCGGCCGGGTTCGAGACCGGGGCCGGGGCGTCGGTGACGACCGTCCCCTTCATCCTGCTCGGGCTGGGCATGGGCGCGCTCGCCTCGCAGCTCGGGAACGTGATCGTGTCCTCGGTACCCGCTGAGCGGAGCGGAGAAGCCGGGGGGCTGCAGTACACGGCGCAGAACCTCGGCTCGTCGCTGGGGACGGCGCTCGTCGGCGCGATCGTGATCGGCGCCCTCTCGACGCTCTTCCTCCAGGGCATCGAACAGGCCGACCAAGTCGGGCCGGCGGTCAAGCAGCAGGCTGCGATCGAGCTCAGCGGCGGGGTGGAGTTCGTCTCCGTCGCCCAGGTCGAGGAGGCGTTGGCGACCACCGAGCTCTCCAGCGCCGAGCAGGAGGCGATCCTGGACTCCTACGAGAGCGCGCAGCTCGGCGCGCTGAGCATCGGGATGGTCGGGCTGAGTCTGATCGTCCTGCTCACGCTGTTCCTGACCAGTCGGCTCCCGAACGTCCCGCTCGCCGCGGAGACGGAGGAGGACGACGGGCCCGACGTGGCCACCGTGTAGACGCAGGCCGCTCGCGGCCCGGGATCGGAACGACGGCGGGCCCCGGAGGCTCGCCGTGCACGGGCGAGCCCCAGGGGCCGGCCGTTTGGACTACTCCGCGTCCTCGAGCGCGAGCTCTGCGACGTCGAGCGCGAAGCCGAGCGCCTCCACGATCGCGCCCGTGGCCTTGACGACGCGCGCCGTGCCGACGATCGGTGCGACCGCGGCGAGCACGCCCTGCACGTCCTCGAGGTCGAGGCCCGTGTCGGCTGCGGCGCCGAGGTTGAGGAGATACGACGCCGGCGGGGCATCGGAGGCGACGAGCGCGGCGAGACGGACGAGCATCAGCTCGTCGCCGCCGAGGCTCGACGCCTCGATCGAGTCCGCGGTCATCGCCGCGAGCAGGTCGAGGACGGGGGTCTCGTCAGCCATGTGTCCCTCTAGTGGTCGGGGTGGCGCCCGGGGCCCGACCCCGGGCGCCTGCTCTCCTCATTCGACCACGGGCGGGTGGCCGCTCGTCGCAGTGACGCAGCGTCGTTGCCCGGCCGTCACCGGATCGACACACGCGATCGCCGCCGACGCACTACTCGCCGCGCAGGGCGTCCCCCATGTCGGCGAGCGCGGTCATCATCTGGGCGACGGCGATCGGCAGCGTCGCGAGGAACACGGAGACGGGGATGCCGATCAGGAAGACGGCGAGGCCCTTGAGGAATCCGTCGACTTCGAAGGCGGCGATCACGGTGCCGACGATCGCCGAGATGATCGCCAGCGCGCCGATCACCCTGAGCAGGAGCGCCCACGTGCGGAGCGTGCCGTAGAACGTCATGAGTCGAGTCCTCCCGTTGTCGGTGTCCGTGCCACCCTAAACGGGGTGCCCGGCCGATGCATCGAGCGGGACGGTCCCCGCACCGGCTAGCGCTCGTGCTCGAGGGCGAGACGGCCCGCGTCGATCGCGGCGACGAAGGCGTCGTAGTCGCGACGGTTCTGCTCCGCGTAGCGCTCCGCGAACGCCGCCAGCCCCTCGTCGAACACGGGGCCCGATCCGAGGTACCCGGCGATCGCGATCGGGTCCCCCGTCCGGGCATGCGCGCGTGCGAGCGTCCAGCCGCACAGTCGTGCGTAGAAGAGGAGGCGGTCGAGATCGGCGTCCTCGACGTCCGCCGAGCCCTTCATGTCGTGGAGTTGCCGGACGTAGTAGTCGCGGGCCGTCCCGCCGCCGTGCATCCAGCCGAGGAAGATGTCGCTCGCCGCCTGCATCAGCCGCTGGCCCTCGACGACGCGCTGTCCCGGCTCGGCGTATGTGCTCGTGGGCAGGAACTCCTCGAGCACCGACGGGCCGGCCTCCTTGAGCTGCAGGAAGAGGGGGTCGTCCTCGTCACGGCCCTCGAGGAGGAGGATCCCGCAGCGCGTGCCGACGCTGCCGACGCCGACGACCTTGAGCGCGATGTCCACGGGCTGGAAGCGGTCGAGGAGGAGGCGCCGCGCGTCGGGCAGCGATGCCCGGTAGCGGTCGAAGCTCTGTCGGAGCTGCTCCTCGAGGTCTCCGGCGCGGTGGTCGGAGGGTAGATCGCGCATCGGGATGAGGAGTGGTGGGTCGCTCTTGATCCGGTAGCGGCCGTCGACCTTCTCGGCCAGCTTCGAGAGCGCCTGCAGGCTGTCCTTCGACCTCGTCCGGCGCACGAAGCGGTCGCTCGACCGCCGCTGCTCCTTCGTCATCCTCGGCCGCGCGGCATCGAGCAGCTCCTCGATCGGGAGGCTCGCGTACCAGACGTCGAGCGTCCGCCTGCCGGCGAAGTCGGCCATCGCCTCCCGGTAGTGGCCGACGGCCGCGGCCGTGAGCCGGCGACCGGTCGCGTCGTCGAACCCCCGGTGCTGCGAGGCGATCGTGAAGCTCGTGGCGAGCCGCTTGACGTCCCATTCCCACGGCCCGGGCAGGGTCTCGTCGAAGTCGTTGAGGTCGAACACGAGGTGCCGCTCGGGCGACCCGTAGACGCCGAAGTTCGCGAGGTGCGCGTCGCCGCAGAGCTGGACGGCGAGGCCGCTGACGGGCGTCGGAGCGAGGTCGGCCGCCATGAACTGCGCCGCCCCGCGGAAGAAGGCGAACGGCGACTCGGCCATCCGGCCGTGCCGGACCGGGACGAGCCAGGCGAGGCGGTCCTCGTCCTGGCGCTCGATCAGCGCGACCGGGTCGAAGCGGTCGGGAGCGGGCGCCCAGTCGGCGTGGCTCGACCGCGGGACGGCCTTGCGCAGCGCCTTCCCGTGCGCTCGCCGTTCGGCCGGCGAGGGCCGGCCCGCGCTCGTCGACGTGTCCCGGGAGGTCGTCATGTCACGGTGCCCGTCTTCGCATCCTGCATGCGCCGCCGCCGCTCGGCCAGCTCGAACCGCACGTGTCGGCGTACCCGCCGGCGCAGAGCCAGGGAGCGTGTCGGTCACTGGCCGACGGCGGTAGGCTCCTTTCGTGAAGCGACTGAGCACGAAGGACGCTGCCGTCCTCAGCCGCCGCTACCTCGTCGAGCCCGGCACCGACGCTCGTCTGGCCGACCGCGACACGGGCGACACGTTCGGCCTCGCGAAGCCGCCGGACGCGAAGAGGCTGCTGCGCGAGACGACCGAGGTGCTCGCCGAGTACCAGCGGCGGCTCGCCGCCCAGGACGCGGACTCCCTGCTCGTCGTCCTCCAGGCGATGGACGCCGCGGGGAAGGACGGCGCGATCGCGCACGTGATGTCCGGCGTCAACCCGCAGGGCGTGCGCGTCACGAGCTTCAAGGCCCCGGCCGGCGTCGAGCTCGACCACGACTACCTCTGGCGCCACGTGCTGGCCCTTCCGGAGCGGGGAATGATCGGGATCTTCAACCGCTCGTACTACGAGGAGGTGCTCGTCGTCCGGGTGCACCCGGAGATCCTCGACGGGCGCACGCTGCCGGCGCGGCTCAAGGACGCGGGCATCTGGGAGCGACGTTTCCGCGAGATCAGCGACTTCGAGCGCTACCTCGTCGACAACGGCCACCACCTCGTGAAGATCTTCCTCCACGTCTCGAAGGACGAGCAGCGGAAGCGGTTCCTCGATCGCATCGAGGAGCCCGACAAGAACTGGAAGTTCCAGGCGGCAGACGTCCGTGAGCGCGCGTTCTGGGACGACTACATGCGCGCCTACGAGGACGCGATCACCCGCACGAGCACGACGTGGGCGCCGTGGCACGTCGTCCCCTCCGACCACAAGTGGTTCGCGCGGATCGCCGTCGCCGGCATCATCGGAGACAAGCTGCGCGAGATCGACCCGCGCTACCCGACCGTCACCGCCGAGCAGAAGGCGGCGCTCAGGGCCGCGGAAGCGGAGCTACGGGCCGAGGACCGGGAGGGGTCCGGGTGAGCCGCGTTCACCCGAGCGTCACGACGCAGGTCGCTCAGCGCTTGAGCTCGACCTCGACGAAGGTGAACTCGTAGTCGTTGGCGTTGACGACGTCGTGCTCGACACCCGCTCCCCGGAAGTACGGCGCGCC